>JBGSXT010000685.1:0-2227 GCA_041751295.1 Mariniblastus sp. | reverse complement strand
TGTTTGATTTGTGGCCTTAGGTAATAATGGATGATTGATACGGACCGAAATCTGCTTCGCAGTATTGCGAATGGGAATAAGGCCGCCGTGAGCGAGTTTATTGATCGCTACGGCGGCCTGCTTTGGTCTCTTGCGTTGCGGATGACCCGCAATGAATCGGACGCCGAAGATGCAGTTCAGGACGTGTTCATCGCCATTTGGAAATCGGCCAACCGGTTTGATCCGACGATTGCGTCCGAGAAAACTTTTGTCAGCATGGTTGCCAGGCGCCGGCTCATTGATCGCAATCGGCGAAAAAAGCTAGAAATGTCGTCTGCAGAGGTCGCTGAAATCGCCGACAAAATTGGCGATGCCGGCGACCAGGCAGAATTGAATGACGAGGTCAAAAAGGCCGTCCGGATTCTAAATCAGCTGCCAGACGACCAATCGAAGGCGATTCGATTGTCGATCTATGGTGGACTGAGCCATTCCCAGATCGCCGCCGCTACGGGCAGCTCGTTGGGAACGGTAAAAACCCACATCCGGCGGGGGCTGATTACGATGCGGCAGCGGATCGGACATCCTTCTGAAATTCAGACGGAAGGGGGAGCTCTGTGAACGATCCCATCAGAAATCCGCAACTGGCCGAATTGTTGATCGACCGCGCGACAGTCGGTTTGAACGCAGACGAACAAAATGAATTGCAGCGACTGCTGGTCAGTGCCGGTATCGCTGACGATTTTTCCTTCGATGCCATTGTGGCCCTGCTCCAGGAAACTTCTGAGCCGGAAGACATGAAACCATTGCCCGACCATATCCGATCGAGAATCCTGGTCGACGCGGAGCGTGTTATCAGTTACGCCGAACGCGAAGCCATTGCTGGCAATGGTGCCGATGCGGAAATGGAAGAGCGATTATCTAAGAACGTGATCTCGGAACAGCGTTCGGACGAAATGATTGGCCACCGACGTTGGCCGCGTCGCGAAATGCTGGCTTGGCTGGCCGCGGCGGCCAGTCTGTTGGTCGCGGGATTTCTGTGGCGCGGTTCCGACAATAGGAATGCCGGTTTGATCTCACTTGCGGATCAGCGCGTCTGGGACAAATATCAAGCGGCTGCTGATGCCGGGAAACTTTTTGAGGTAGAACTGGCGCCAGGCAATCATGAAAGTGGCAAGCAGGCGAAAGGAACCGTCCTCTGGAACCAGCAAACAAAACGGGGCGTCATCCGACTGAACGGACTGCCAATCAACAATCCGGAGCAGCAGCAGTATCAATTGTGGGTCATCGACCGCGAGCGTGGAATTGAAGACCGGCCTAACGCAGGCGTATTTGATATCACAAAGGCGGGCGTAAACATTCTTGAGTTTCGATCTGACCTGAAAGTCTTCGACCTCCAAGGGTTTGCTGTGACGGTTGAAAAGCCGGGAGGTGTCAGTAAATCCGACCTGTCGAAAATCCCGTTGCTGAATCTTGGAACGCAGTGATTGGTCCCGAATCGTAACCGTTCAAACCGTTGGGGTCTGACTTCCTCTGAAGTGTGCCGCCAGCAAGTCACTGGAAAAGGTTGCCCCGAATCCGACCAGATTCACCTCCCACACGGGCACTGAATCTCTGCCTAACCGTTATTGTTGCAGGTTTTTCCACAGCATTGGCGCGACAACCTTGGCGATTCTCCTTGAAATAAGCCGGGGCGCCAGTCAGAATACTGCCGAAATCACAACTGCAGTATTGGAGAAATTGACATGCCCCGTCCAGTCACACTATTCACAGGTCAATGGGCCGATTTGCCGATCATCGACATGGCTCGCATGACAGGCGAATTTGGATACGACGGCATCGAGTTGGCCTGTTGGGGCGACCACTTTGAAGTAGCCCGCGCGATCGGAGAAGATGACTATTGTGCGCAGTTGAAATCACTACTGAACAACCATAACCTCAGCTGCCATGCCATCAGCAGCCACCTGGTCGGGCAGGCCGTTTGCGATCCGATCGATGAACGCCACCGTCAGATTCTGCCGTCGCATGTGTGGGGAGATGGCGAAACCTCAGGCGTCAATCGACGAGCTGCCGAGGAAATGAAAAATACGGCCCGCGCCGCCCAAAAATTCGGCGTTGAAATCGTCAACGGATTTACTGGCTCGTCGATCTGGCATTTGAATTATTCCTTCCCGCCAGTCTCCAACGCTATGATCGACGATGGGTTCAAACAATTTGCCGACCGTTGGCATCCGATTCTGGATGTGTTCGG
>JBGSXT010000684.1:0-8120 GCA_041751295.1 Mariniblastus sp. | reverse complement strand
TTGAGATAATTTCAACGATTGCAGAGCAGGACGGAATCGGGGCCTGGTCCAAACGCGTTACGATGGGGTTGGTTGTCGCCAGGCAGGCTGCGATGCGCGAAGCCAACTCGACGTTAGATATTTCGACAGTTTTCATGATCGGATTCACAAGAGTCTTTGCGGCAGCCATTCAAACGTCAAATTCTACAACCACTATTTTGGATTCGCGATATGAACAGGCCAATACCGGACGGCGATGCCATGCGATTGTGTCGTCACTCTCTTGAATTCGTAAAGAGAGTTTCTCGGCCACTGTAATCTCCGAATACGAATGGGCTGCCGCGTTGGTATATGTTGATTCGCGACTGAAATCGCGACAAAAATCGAGCACCAAAAACTGTACGCCAGTGCGTAAAACGCGGCCTGACGGACTGGCGGAAAAGGAGCCAATATCGCAAATAATCCACAATTGTTAATCTTTCGAGCTGAATTTCGCCTATCCGACGCTTTCGAATCGGTTTTTTTCGGTTTGCGGGTTCAATCGAAGGGCGGGAACGAGTACATTATCAGCAGGTAGAAGTTCTAATCTTCCGGCGTTTATCCGCCGAGTTAGCGAAATTGAAGCCATTCGATTTCGATTTTCTGTCAATTTATTTCTTACACGGGATGAATCATGAGATTTTTAAACACTTTCCTGGTTTCCGTAGCGCTCTGTTGCCTGGGCGTCGGCGGATTGAATGCACAAATTGATTACACAACCCAGACACTCAGCTTTGACAACATCACGGCTTCTAATGTCAACCAGACGGTTAATGAGGTGGCTACCAATGAGAAAGATATCGATTTTGGTGATTACGACAACGACGGTGATGTGGATGTCGTGATCGCGATAGCAGAATCCGACTTCGGTCAACGACGAAATAAACTTTACCGCAACGACAACGGTGTGTTGAACGAAGTCAGCGGTGCACCCGTGATTCCAGGTTTTAGCAACACCGATACTTCGCGAAGTGCTTTTTTCCGAGACTACAACAATGATGGTTTGCTGGACATCATTATTGTTAACGACAGTAATAGTGGCACAGGTTCGAACGATGCTCCTGGTAAAACAAAATTGTACCTGCAAAACGGCAGTGGGGTATTTGTGAATACTTCTCAGAATCTTGCCAATCAAACGGGTGCCGCATGCAGCGGCATATCAGCCGATTTCGACGGAAACGGACTGGATGATTTGATGATGTGTAACTACCCCAACACCTCTCAGGACAGTCTCGGCCTTAATGGTATTAATGGAAATTCAGCGGGGTTGTTTACAGAAGTCACCGGAACCAACTACCCCGTCGAGGGTGGATATGGCGTTCATTCCGAGGGGGCCGATATGAACGGTGATGGCACCCTTGACATATTGCTTGCCAATTGGACCGGGACAGCGGCGTTTATCTACTACAACAACAATAACGGTGCAGGGAGCGGGGATGGCGATTTCAGCTACGCCGGTACCGGATCCAATTCTTCGTTTCCAAGCGTTGGCGGCGGTGATGAAAGGGGCATGTTTCCAGCCGATTTCAATAATGACGGTTTGATGGACTTTTATTTCGCCAATCGCGGGTTGGGAACATCGACACGTTCCGACTTTTTGGCGATTAATACTGGCAACGATGCTAATAACCGTGCCATGTTCAGTTTTCAACAAATGCCGACCGTGCACGATAGTGAAACCTACAAAGTGAATTGCAACGACTTGGATGGCGATGGTTTGGTTGATTTGGTTGTGATGTCAAACCTCGGTATCCGTCCGTATGTATACCGAAATACATCCGCGGGAGGTACTGTCAGTTTTATTGAATGGACGCCAGCCAACATCACCAACACACATCGCGGATGGCAAGCGAATAGCGCCGATATTACAGGTAATGGCCGTCCAGACATTTTGTTTGGTGCTAATGCCAACGAACACCTGTTCGAAAACGTCCAGTCGTCCGAATTTGACTTCGATGCATTGGGTGGTGGTGTTTTGCCAGCATTCCACAACCTGTCTCCGATTGCTGTTTCAGGTGTTATTGAAGCTGGCGAAACCTTGTTGTTGATTGCGCAAAATTTGGCCGTACCTGTTGGCGCGAGAGTTTCGGTCATGTTACGTTCCGAAGCGGACCTGTCATTGAGTGCCACCGTGAATGGCAATTCGGTCGGCTCATCCGCTCGCAGCGGCGAAGGGGTTGCGGAAGCATTTCAATTTTTGATGCCTGCCAATGGACCAATCGTATTTTCGATCGAGAATTTGTCGAAGGGCGTCCTGATTGGGGATGTCAACGGCGACGGTGTAGTTAATCTGCTTGACGTTACTCCGTTTGTCCAGTTGATTTCCAGCATGGGCTTTCTTGAGGAAGCTGATATCAATGGCGACGGGGTGGTCAATTTACTGGACGTTCAGCCATTCGTTGACGTGATTACCAATGGGGGCGGCGAACCGACCGAAAGCGATTTCGTTATCGAGTTTCTCAGCCGGACCTAGAATCACTTGTTCGACTTGATAAAATTCAAAGCGGTGACACAGTGTCGCCGCTTTTTTGTTGGACTGCCGTGAATTATTCCGGTCAACCCGTTTCAACCCTTCGAATTTCGATTCTTTTTCCTGTGCGGTAAGTCCAGAAACGTGCGCAGTCCGAAATCCGGAATTGCCAACGCGCTGCGTTATGTGTCCGTCGGCCGCCCGCCTAAAACAGGAAACATCGTTACGACTGGAATCAAACCGGCTGGAGGCGGTCGATAACGGATTTTGCGGAGCCAGAGTCGTTACGACCGCAGCAATCGGGTATAGAATTGGTGGATTCCATTGTTATCACAAATTTTCGGACCTTCTTGAACTGACTAAAAGCAAAATGGCTATTCGTGCATACGTTGATAACAAGTTTATCCGCCGGTTTTTGTACATCTCCATCGGCTGTTTCCTGTTCATGCTGTGGGGTTTGTACGATGGTCTGGTCACCAAACCCAGCGAATTGAAACGATCGCTCAAGTATCTGGAACTGATCGAGAAACGTGACAAAGATGAGATCACCGAAGACCAGAGATCCGAAATGTGGCAGAAAGCTGCCAACGAGAACAACTGGGCAATTTCGCAACCCGACAAACCGAAAGATGTGCAGAATGATGTCTATTTTCAATGGTTTGTGTTTGGCGTCGGATTGTTGTTGGGGATATTTTTCCTGCTGAAATACCTGCGCCTGCTGAATTCCTGGATGGAAGCAGACGATGCTGGTGTCACGACCAGCTGGGGTGAATCGTTACAGTTCAAACAGATCAAGTCGATCGATAAACGGAAATGGGCAATCAAAGGGATTGCCAAAGTGAACTATGCGGATCACGCCGGAGCTGAACGGGTCATGGTTTTTGACGATTTCAAGTACCAACGGGAATCGATGGGTGAGATCATGATGCTGGCCGAAGCGGGTCTATCGGATGAGCAGATCACTGGCGGGCAACGACAATTGAAAGCCGGTTCGAGTCAGGATTTGCTGTTGGACGACGATTGATCAAATAAACATGCGCTGCGATCAACGCCTTCCGACTTCGAGCGGCAATCCGGTCAGCGATTGACGCTCAGGTTTTTTCCAAAGAAGCAAGACAAACAGGTCAGGCTGTCCCAGACGGAATGCTGTTAGCGGGTTTCCCGATCCGACACGGAATCGGCTACGCGATACGCGACAGTGCCAGGAACGCGATCCAGGACTTGGGGACAGCTAGTCAATTGCTGCCGCGAAGGAGCATCGACCGCAGAATCAACACGTCCAAGCGATTGACTTGACCGTCATGATTCAGGTCTGCCTGACACTCGCCGTCGCATGGCCCCATCATTTGCCGCAACACAAAAATGTCGGCCATTTCGATCGAGCCGTTGCGATTCAAGTCAGCGTCGAGAGCATTGAAAACCTGATTGGGTTGGATATTTTCCCAAACCGTTTCATCTCCAAACGGCCACTTTACGATCAAACGATCGATCGACGTCGCAGCACCCAGTCCAAAAGCAGCTTCGGCCGGTTCCTGGCCGTGGATGCTGGTGCCGGCACCGATCGACCGGCAAAGCCTTTGAGCGCCGATCTCGACAGTCACCACCGCACCAAGACACCAATGATTTTTGTCCGCCTGACGAGGTCGGACGACCAACCAATTCGGAGGATTCTTTGACTTCTCATTCAACTGATTTTCCAGAACTCGAAATGGACCTTCCAACAGCGATGGAATACAGGTTTGCAGCAAATCCAGATCGCCGTCCCCATTCAAATCCGCCGACAACAGGCAACTGCCAAAGTAGTCGTCGTTGAATCCAGCCCCTTTAGACACGTCGGTAAACGTTGGGGGCTGGTCGCCGTTGTTAATGTACATTTTGGAATGGTCGGCATACCCGACTCCATTGAACCAGCCATTGGTCACCGCCAAGTCAAGCAGCGTATCGTTGTTGGCGTCAAAAAAAGTGGAACCCCAGCCAAAACCAGTATTGGCGACCCCAGCTGCAAACGAAACTTCTTCGAACTGGACGTTATCAATGGTTGAGTTGTTCTGCAGTAGCAGGTTGTGTTTCCCGTCTTCGAAAATATTCGCAACGTAAATATCGAAGTCGCCGTCGGCGTCGTAGTCGCCAACCGAGACCCCCATATCATTGAAGGCAAAATTGGTGCCACTCGATTCAGCCACGTTAACAAATGTGCCATCACGCTGGTTCAGCCAAAACTGATTTTCGAAAAAATCGACTGAAGTGTAGATGTCGGGCCAGCCGTCTCCGTTGAAATCATGGATTACCGACTGCCAGGGATTGTAAGGGAATGGCGCGTGAGGATTGGTAATCCCGCGTGTTTCCGCCTGATCCGTAAAAACACCCGATTCGTTGATGAACAACTGCAGATCGCCTTCCCATTGGCCGATCACCAGGTCCAGGTCCCCATCCCGATCCACATCGCCACAGCTCAACGCGGAACGGTGACCGTGGAATTCTTCCGAACCGGCGTTGTTTAATCCTGCCGCATTGGTGGCGTTTTCAAATTGCCCGGAGGGAAGTTGTCGATAGAGTCGAATCGTGCCATCTTGCGGACAATCTGGGTTCCCGGAATTGAAACAATCCGTCGCGATCAACAGATCTACCAGATGATCGTTGTCGTAATCAAACCAGAGTGCAGATCTGCCACTCAAATTGACATCCATGCCCATCGTTTCCGCAATATCTTCGAAATTCCCGCTTCCGTCGTTGCGATAAAGTCGATCGGGGTTGCCAAATCCCTGCGGCAAATAAATGTCGATATCTCCGTCGTTGTCATAATCGAAAGCTGCAGCGCCGGTTCCCATGCCAGGCTCGATCAAACTGGGCAGGATGCCACAGGCTGCACTGACATCGACGAATTCCAGTTGCGCCGCACAATGGATGTCAACGTAAACCACACAAACGATCGTGGTTACCACGATTCTGAACGTTCGGTTTTGGACGATCATGAGATTAAATGGGGTTTTGAATGAACGAATGAATGAATTACTAACCATTATGGTAGCCGGTTCCGAATTCGGGTCAATATTTGAACGATCGGATGATGTGAAACGAATGTTTACACCCCTTTATTCACGGTTTTCCCCATCAAGGGTCGCAAAATACTCACGAGCATAGGCCAGGATCGTCCGGGCAATTCGATCCCGCGACCCTTGATCGATCGCTGCTTCGGCCCCGGCCAGATTCTTTCGCGCTGCTTCTGCCGAGCCAAGCATCTGTTGACTGATTGCAATTAACAATCCGAATTCGGCTTTGCGTTCTTCGCCATCCCAACGTTTGGAAACCAGCGAAAGCGCTTCGTCCGGTCGCCGATTTTCGATCAACGCCCAAGCGGTCAGGATTTCGGCATTCATGACTTCTCCCATCGCCAACAACTGCCGTGCCGCTTGCAGGGCAAGCTTTGCATTTCGATCCCGGGTGTTTTCGCTGTCGAGCAGCAACAGCGTAAGTTCCTGCAATAGCGAACGGTCGTTTTTTGAAACTTGCAAGGCGTCCCCGATCTGATCGATCGCCGCCCGCCAATTCTGTTGACGCCGCAGCACCGCACTCAATTTGCGATACGATTCCAAATCGTTGGCGGAGATGTTAGAGGCCGATTCAAACTGTTTCGCGGCGTCGGCTAATCGATCGCCAAGGGCATAAAGACTGCCCAGTCGGTTTCGTGCTTTGACGTAGTCGGCTCGCAGGGCGACCGCTGGCTCCAAACATTCAACAGCGATTTCCTGTTGTCCGATTCGGCTATGGGCGATTCCCTGGTTGTACCAGGCGGGCGGGAATTTCGGAAAAGCCACAGTGGTTTCAGTCAATTTCTCGATCGCTGATCCATATGCATCGCTGCCAATCTGACTGACGGCCAAATGCAGTTGGAACAGCGGCAAAGAATGAAACTGGCTGTCAATCGTAGCCAACGTTTTTACCGCCTCGCCATACTGCCGTTGCTGCAATTGCATTTGCGCAAGCTGCAGTGCCGCCTCCACCGGAACATCATTTTCACCCGCCAGCCATGTTTCCAGCGGCGCAAGTACCGTCACGTCTTCATCCAACGATCGGGCAAACAGTTCGTAAAGGTCCAATTTGTCATTGGGGAGCCGGACTTTTCCAAGAGGATAATGCCGAAGCGGCATATCGATCGGAACATCGATCTCATTCAAGATAACGGTTGGATTTTGCAATCGTGGCCGTCGCGAGATCTTGTGGTCGGTCATGGTCACATGAACCACGTCCGTGGTTCGCCGTTCCGGCATATGGCAGGCCACGCAGTCCGCATCGGGCAGTCGACCCTGTTCCAGATCAAGGCAGTCGGTCGGTCCATGGCAGGTCAGACATTTTTCGCGATAATGTTTCGCCTGTTCGGACTTCGGAATCTTTACATGGGGGTCATGGCAGATCGTGCACCGTATTCCACCCTCGGTTTCCGTGAAACAACGACTTTGATACAGTCGATAGGGATGGTGATTGATTTCGAAATGATCGGCCAATTCGTTGCTGCGATCAGGCTCAAAATAAACCATGTAATCATTCAACGACTGGCCCGCGCGAAACTCGAAGTCCCGTTTGCCAAATTTTCGGACAAAACTCGTCCGCTGGCTCATGGGCTGGAAATGACATTGATTGCAAACGTCGTCCTGCAGTTGCGGGCTTAACCGGGCCGAATTGACAATCGAGTCTCGGATGAGTTTCAGGTTTGACTCCGAATCGGAGTCCAATTCGTTGGAGACGCGGACATGTTCCGACCCCGGTCCGTGACAACGTTGACAACCGATGCCCTGCGGCAAGTCCTTTGGAAAAACGTGGGGCATACCGAACCGGTCCGATTCTTCATCGATCGGCGGATAGGCGTTGTGACAGAACATGCATTGCCGGGTAATCGGCCGGGAGAAATCCGGATGATCGGGTCGATCGTAGCCAGGCGCCATGCCCCATTTCGATTCCTGTGAATACCAGACGATGGGCATTTGATACAATTCTCCGGCATCGTTTCGATACAGGTAGGTTCGTACATGGTTTCCGGATCCAACCACGTATTCCGCCGTCCACGCCTGTTCGTTGATCCGGGTTGCGTCGTCGCGCAATCGGTAACGGTTCATTTGCAATTTGCCATCGACAACTTCCATTTCGTAATGATTTCCGGACGGCTGGTGAAAAAACTGATTCTCGTCAAATGACTCCACCCTCTGTTCCGGATCGAAGTTGTAGAAAGATTTCGACATGGCTACCTGCTGAAACGAATCGAAAATTTCGCGATGGCAGTCAGCACATAAAACATCATTGACGTAGTCGGCTTCAGCCAGAATCGGCTGGTGTTGACCGGCAGACTCGATCCCACCCGACTGATTGCCAGGATCACTCTTTGCGATTTCCTGACGAGGCTGACTGCAGGCGGCAATCAGTACCAGGGCGATCGCTGGCGAAAGGTAACGCAAAACATAACGGCTCGTGCCGACGTGAAGCGATGTCCATTTTGACAGACAATCCGGCGATTCCGTGAACGGCGAAATCGCGGGTAAAAGTCCATTCCCACCTGAAAACGAGTCGTCGTAATACCCGCCTGAACGGTTTACCGGTTTCGATTCATCAGGAATCGTCTTCATCTTCATGCAATGTCGCT
>JBGSXT010000683.1:0-1579 GCA_041751295.1 Mariniblastus sp. | reverse complement strand
ATTCGCTGCGGTACCCGCCGAGATCGTTGCCCAGTGCGCGACTGGCAGTTTCTTCGACCCACTTCAAACTGGTTTCGCCTCGATAGCCCGATTCACGCAGAATCATCCCGAATGATGCAACGCTGGCGGCAAACCGAAATTCATTCGACGCGCTGGAAAATGATTTTGGCTCGTCGTTGAGGATGAATTCGATGCGTTCACTCTGTTGCGCATCCGGTTTTTTGAAGCGCAACGCCAGTGTCAACAATTCCCCCGTGTGCATTGGATCACTGTTTTGATTCATGTTCTTCGCCGGTGATTCGGCCAATTCCGGTTCCTGATACTTGAGGGGCTGCTGCGTTGTATTGACGCTATTGGAATTGCCCGTGAGAACGAGCTCATACAGTGCGGTGACGCAGTGCCCGGCACCGATCTCGCCGGCATCCTTGCGATCATTGTCAAAATCCTGAGCCGCCAATACGCGATTCTCGTACCCGATCAATCGATAGTCAGATACTTCGGACGGATTGAATTCGATTTGAAGCTTGACGTCTTTGGCGATCGTCTCCAGCGAACCAGACATCTGCTCGATCAACACTTTGTGCGCTTCCCGTGCGCTGTCGATGTAGGCGTACATCCCGTTCCCGTTATCGGCCAGTTTCTCCAGTTTCGAATCCTTCAGGTTTCCGGTTCCGAACCCGAGGACCGTCAGGAAAACGCCTTCGCTGGCCTTTTCGCTGATCAGCTGCACCAAAGCATTATCGTCGGTCACACCCACGTTCAAATCGCCGTCGGTCGCCAGGATCACTCGATTGGAACCCGTAGCAATGAATTGTTGTTGGGCCAGCTGGTAGGCCATTTCGATTCCGGCGCTGCCATTGGTCGAGCCTCCCGCGCTCTGCCGCTCGATGGCCATTTCAATCTGCCGTTTGTTCGAGCCGTTAGTCGGGTTCAAAACGACTCCGGCATTTCCGGCATAGGTCACGATCGAAACTGAATCGTGTTCCGAAAGTTGTTGCACCATCATCGTCAGGCCCTGTTTCAGCAGCGGCAGCTTGTCCGCACTTTGCATCGAGCCGGAAACGTCCAGCAGAAAGACCAGATTGGAAGGCGACCGCTCATCGCGATGGACATCTTTGCCTTTGAGAGCGACTCGCAACAAATGATGTTGGTCATTCCAAGGGCAACTGGCAATTTCCATGTCGACCGCAAACGGCTCATCACCAGTCGGTTGCGGGTAGTCGTAACTGAAATAGTTGACCAGTTCTTCGATGCGGATCGAGTTTCGTGGCGGTCGTTGTCCATCGAGCAGAAAGCGCCGCATGTTGGCATAGGATGCCGTATCGACATCGATCGAGAAGGTCGACAGCGCATTGCTCCCTTCCACCGGCCTGAATTCGTTTTCGACGATCGGATCGTATTGCTCGCTGTTGATTCCGCCTCTACCGTTGCGGCCGCCGAACCCCATGGTAACGTTCACGGCACTCTCGCCGCCGGCACCCGAATCACTGCTTTCATCGCCGAAATCATAAAATAACTGTCGGCCGTCGTGAGTTTCTCCAGCTACACCAAGTCCTCCGATTCCACCGCCTCCCATTCC
>JBGSXT010000682.1:0-2781 GCA_041751295.1 Mariniblastus sp. | reverse complement strand
GCCCACGATATCCAGTTCGTTGAAGTGATCCAGAACATCAAAGCGTGACCGGCAACCGTATTGTTGCCGGAAATTACTCGGCCACAGGATTGCTTGCCGCAACCGTCATTGACACATGGCCAGCATGATCGCGAGCGCAGTCGGCATGACGAATGCCTGGTTGGACGACCAGGGAGCCTTGAGCCTGAAGAAATTTTGGGCCGAACTTGCTCAACTTCGTTGAATCGCCGGACGCAGACCCGCACTTCCAGTGGTGCGGGTAGGAAAGTCATCAATGACCGTCCTTAACCGATTTATGTATCGTTTGCTTACAAGTTGCCCGACGCTCCGCCGCCACGCAATTCCCAACAGCCATTCTCGAAAACCAATTTGTGGTGTCCGGCACCACTTTCTGTGTCCCAATGGACAGTAACCGTGTTTACGCCGGTATGTTTTATCATATGAATTTCATATTGAGCTGGCCTGGCATTATCCGACGCTTTCTTGATAGCAGAAACGTGATTATCCGTCAGGCTATTGCCATGAACCTTGATGCCGGCAACTGTACGTTTGCCTTCGTCTGGCAAGCCAATTTCTGATAAAACGAGAGTGTTGTGTACAGGTTGACCAGTATTCGAACTGCCGGTTGGTGTTGGCTGGCTGGTTTCCGCGCATCCGCCGAACAACAAAGCAAAGCCCAATAAGTGAAGATGTAGTCGAGCCATGAGAAACATAACGTCACCGATCACGGGCCAGCGACGATTGACTCTCGTCAGCCGAAACGCCCTGTATCGCCGCTCCTTTGCATCGGACTGTTCGACGGCAACTGGGCGGCGGAGTCGCCGCAATGGTGAGTTTCCGGTATCATACATTTGACCGTAAATTGTACCATCCCAGGTCCAAAATCAGGGAGCGAAAATGATCTCCGACGAAAGCGTGGCCGTCGCTGAAACGGCGAAGAAAATCTACGCCACGCGACTTCAGTCTCAATTGGAGTCAACGCAAATGAACCAGTTCGTGGCCATCGAACCAATTTTGAACCTGCCGACAGCGTCATCAAGTGTTGACTGCTCGTCCACAGCAACCGAACCATGTGGCGAATCAGGCCCGCGAGAATTGTCTTGGGCGTAGATCGAAATGCAAGTGAGAGTCGCAAACAACAAGACAAGTGCTCGAAGATTGTTCATTTTGAATCCAGTCTCTTTTGGAGCGGGATTACAACCGCGTACAACCGCGATCACCCAGTCGCGATAGGACAATTTTCAAACAGGAAATGGCCGATCCGCGACTTGGGTGCTTCGCTTGGTTCGTCGCCCGCTTCAGGGTGAAACGCTCGATGTATGCCGAAGTACCGATTGCCTTTCCTAATCGTGTTTTCCTTTGATATGTCTTGCGGCACGATAGAACATCAGGAATATTCCGCTTGCAAATATGCCGATGACCAAACCTGCAAACGAGCCGATCAACGCGCCTCCGTACCAAGGCAAATTCCATCGAGCGTTCAGCGCGGCAAATGCTGCCCCCAGTAACGATGTCAGCACGATCGAGGCGAATACGAAAACTGCCTGGAATTTGTTGTCGCTCCATCGCACATTCACGCCAGTCACGGTATCAGTGACGACATTATACGCGGCGTGAACAGGCGTTATGGGTTGCGTCGGATCCTGGTTGGCATTTTCAGCATCGCCCGGAGATTGAAATGGGTTTTCAGACACAGTATAGCCTCAATGAATCTTTAGAATCACACGTCTTTTCTTCAGATCGCTTCTGACGACGAACAATAATTATGCAGCGGGTTGGATACCCGCACTGGATTTTCGCACTCGCTGCGATGGGTAAATTTTGGTCGTGAGAGGAACTTGTGTCAATCAATTCCGATTTCTTTTTCTTCGTGACGCTGGTCGAACGTTGGTGGCTTTGCGGATGTATGCAGCTTGCTACAAACTCTCGGATCTGCCTGAATCTGGCGGGCCGACTGCAGCGCCTTGTCAGGCCGCGTCGACTTCGACCAGCTCGCTGCAAAAGTGCGGTTCAAGCACAACTTCGCCACTTTTGCGAAGGCCTTCAATTTGGAATTCAATCCCCACGGCGTCCCAACATCCAACGATCAGGCAGTCGGTCATTTAGACTGATTGCTCTGCCGTACCGGCGGAACGCCCGGATATGGCTCATCGGTACATTCCATTGACACGGCAACAATGATGAGTATCACGGCCAGGATCGGCCAAATCCAGGATTGAAAGATTTTCATGAAAATCACTCGCATGATGTTTTTATACATGAGTGTAAAGATGCCCGAACTTCCGAAACCATTTTTCGCGCCAGCCGTCTACAAACTCAAACACGAATCATCGAAAGAACGGGCATTACCCAGGCGATCACCGGTCCGCCGGACCAGATTTTTCATTTGGAACCGCGCTGTCGGCGAATCCGCGTGCATCGCACTGTTAAGCCTCCGCCTTCGACTCAAATCGGTGGACGGCAACATAATTTGGAACGATGTATAGCAAACTCAACCAACCGCTATGCATAAGCAATCGCAGCATCGAGGCTGGATATTCGGAACTATCCGGCGGCATAAACCCAAGGTGGTGCAGAACCTCTGCAACAATCGTGACAGCTGCAAACCAACACACCGCAAACAGCAAACAAATCCGAAATGGGCGTGGAGCCAGGAACGACTGCTTGGTAAATGTTATCGTAAATACAATCAGCCACGGAAGCATGATGAGGATGACGGCTGGAACTTCCGGCAGATGCAGCTCAAGCACTGGACTCAAAAAGCCTGCCTGCCCCACGACG
>JBGSXT010000681.1:0-2369 GCA_041751295.1 Mariniblastus sp. | reverse complement strand
GAGCCAAAGGTTACATCATCAATGGCTTGCGTCCCGCGGCGCGGCGTGCATCGGCGGCCTGGCCGGAATGAAACGAGTGGTGCGTTGCCATCGTGAGAAAGGCGTGGCCGTTGGTTTGGAATAACGCATCAGCGAACTCGGCCGGCATTTCCTGCGGCGGAGCATTGGGGGGCTGGGCAAGACCATTTTCGCCAAGCTCCTCGAGCAGTTCCATGTTGCGGGCGCGCTGTTTCCCGTATTCTTTGAGCACGTCATCGAAGTCGGGGTACAGGCTGGCATTCGCTTGCGGCTGTGTTCCGGCATCAAAGAGTGGCTTCCACTTTTGCAGATCGTTGGGCTCGCCCGTGATCATCTCGCGGAACGTCGCTTCGGTCAGGGCTAGGTGGCCGACGATCCAGAGCGGATGGTTCCCGCCTTTGGATGTGGGTTGGGTGAGCGGCGCATCTCGCATATCCTCGAACAGGGCGGTGTCGAATTCGTTGATCTTCAGTGCGGTTCGGATGGTGTCGATGGCTTTCATGGGTTCCTTTCTCACTTGTAGGGTCGCGACATAACTTTTGGCAAAGGGTACGGACTGGATTCTTATGACACGTTCTTACTGGATTAGTTGTTGGTTGACGCCTTGAGCGTCATTTTTGCTGAATAGTCGAATGTTGTTCTTGAAATTCGACGCTGCGGAAAATCTTTTTTCCAATTTCGAGTCGCTAGGTGCCGATTGTCGTCCATCGGTTGGATTGCCAAATTGGCTCGCTGGCTCACCCTAAGCGTCTGCCCCGAATGCCGCGTCGCGAGCTGCGATCAGCTCATTGGTTTGCTCATCGGCAGGACGGATTTCAAACGGTCCCATTTTCACGCCCGGATGACGGGACATCAAAGCGATGGCATGGTTTAAGTCGCGAGCTTCCAACAACAGGATCCCGCCGAGCATTTCCTTTGTTTCGGCGTAGGGCCCATCAGTTACGTCGACCGAACCGTTCTTGATGCGCAACGTGACCGCGTTGCGAGCGGTTTGGAGTGCCTCCCCGCCCAGAAAGTGCCCTCCACGTCGCAATTCGTCGTCATAGGCAAAGCATTCCTCCATCATTCGTTGGCCTTCCTGCTCAGACAGTGACTCCCATTTGGCCTCTTCAATAAAACCCATGCATACGAACTTCATGATTTGGTCTCCGGTTCGATTTGGTGGCTAGTAATCAACGCCTTTCATTGCCGCTTTGGAAGTAGTCGAATGGCAGTTAGGAGAATCGACATCGCCTCGAAAAAATCCTGGAAAACCCCAGCTGCCGAAAGCACAGTCCGTGTTTCGCGCTCGTAAACTGCACGGATTCGCCGAACTGCACGGATTCGCCTTCGTCGACCTGTATTTCGCTCAGGAATAGCCAATTGTCGTTCCGCTTGCCGGGCGGGACGTTATCGAATGTTGTATAATCGATTTACGTGTCCTTTATCTGAGTGCCGGCTTCATTCTGGAAGAAGGTTTTTCGATCGTCCAGCTCATGAAGATCGCCAACGAAATGGGTGCTGCCGCTCGACGGGCTGGAGTTTCCTTAGCGGTACGATCGGCGATCACGGCATGGCGGTGATGAGTGTTCGGGAAGGCCAGCTTAAACGGAATCGCGATCACATCCCATTGCGGTATCGTAATCGACGAGCCAGTTTTGCCGATCAATCGCACCGTTCAATCGGCGTGCGAAATCCTGAGACTGGATCCTTTTCTGGTCGCCAACGAAGGCAAACTGGTATGCATGGTGCCCGCGACGGCGGCCAGCGCAGTCCTGCAAGCGATGCGCTCGATGGAAGTTGGAGCCGGAGCATGCACGATCGGTCACGTTACAGCCGATCATCCGGGGATCGTCGTTGCGAAAACGTCGATCGGTGCCAAACGAGTCATCACGATTCCGATTGGTGAGCAGTTGCCCCGTATTTGTTAGATACGATTGCGTAGACGGTGTCAGTTGTCCCGGTTTCGATTCGATTTCATTTTTTCGACTTCTTCGCGCAACTGCTTAATTTCCCGACGCAGATCTTCCAACTCTTCATTTTTGTTTTGAATTTTCTGTTCTTCGCCTTCCAACTCCCTGTAGACCCGTCGCAGTGCATTGCGATTGGATTGAGTCGACTGATCGTTACCGCGAACCCGATCCAGCGCTTCGATCAACCGCAGCTCCGCGACAATCCGAGGATCCTGTTGGGCGTTTTCCAGCTGATTGCGCTCGAGTTCCTTCTGAATTCGGACTCTGCCATTCTGCGATTTCTCATACTCTGCTTTCGCCAATTCACGTTTCTCAGCCAAACTACGGAATTCGTCGGCGGAAGTTGTTTTTTCAGCGCGCGATTTTTCGATCAGCTGTTGCAGCAACGTACTCAGTTCG
>JBGSXT010000680.1:0-2092 GCA_041751295.1 Mariniblastus sp. | reverse complement strand
ATCACGAAAGGAGATCGGATCGTCCGCTGATTCCTGTACGATGGCTGATTTCACCTACATTGCGCGAGACTCTGCTGGCCAGCGAATCACCGGTTCGATGTCGGCCGCGACCGAGCGGGATGTGATCAATTTTCTGACGGGCAAATCATTGTTTCCGGTCGCTGTCGAACCCGAAAAACAGGCGAAAACGCTTTCGTTTGGCGGCCGGGTCAGCGGACAGAAGATCGCAGTATTTTACGAACAGCTTTCCTCGCTGTTAAAAAATGGCGTTCCATTAATCCGCTCTCTGAACGTATTGCGCGAGCAATCGTCCGTGCCGCCGATCAAAGTCGCATTGGACGACGTGATCTCGCGTATCGAAGACGGCGAAGCGTTGGGCGATGCTTTTCAACGGCATCCTAACGTGTTCAGTGAAATGGCCGTGAACATGGCGCGGGCCGGAGCGGAAGGTGGTTTCCTGGAGGAAGCACTCGAACGGGTGGCGAAATTTACTGAAGAACAGGATGAATTAAAATCGCGAACCATCGGTGCATTGATTTACCCGGCTGTGCTGGCCACGGTCGGAACGACGGTCGTCGCGATACTGTTAATTTTCTTCGTGCCAAAATTTGGCGAGATGTTTGATGCGTTGCGCGAAAAAGGGGAATTGCCGGCGGTCACCGATTGGCTGCTGGCGTTCAGCGGAATTCTGCGAAGCTATGGAATATTTCTAATTCTGGGGCTGGTCGGTGTTTATTTCCTGGTCCGGATTCAGCTGCGCAGTGACGCCGGCAGGCGTTTTGCCGATGCCATCAAACTGAAAACACCATTATTCGGTTCTATCTTCCGGAGTCTTGCCATTTCGCGATTCTGCCGGGTTTTGGGCACGCTGATGCTCAATGGTGTGCCAATCCTGAAAGCATTGGAGATCAGCAGCGATGCCGCTGGCAATCGGGTACTGTCCGAGTCCATTTTGCAGGCGACAGAAAATGTTACTGCCGGGGAAGCCCTGTCGGTGCCACTAGCCGCGTCTGGTCATTTCCCGAAGAATGTGACTGAAATGATCAGCGTGGCGGAAGAATCCAACACTTTGGATACCGTTCTGGTAAATATCGCTGAAGCCATGGAAAAACAAACGGTCCGTCGGCTCGATCTGATGGTTAAATTAATCGAGCCATTGATGTTACTTGTTTTGGCCGGAGTCATTCTGGTAGTTGTAATCGCATTGCTGCTGCCGGTAATGAAAATGGGTGCTGCGTTTCAATAAAATTAAGGGTTTTGAAAGGAAAAAAATATGCGTCGAAGTCATTTGAGAAAACGATCTGCATTCACGTTGATGGAATTGCTGTTGGTGATGTCAATCATGGTCATCATGGGTGGCATGGTGACGTTTGCGTTCATGAATATCAGGCAGAATGCCGCCATGGATTTGACCAATACCCAGATCAATACGTTCAAATCGGCCTGCAACAGTTTCAAGTTGAACCATTCGCGATTCCCGAATTCTCTGGATGATCTGGTGACCGTTCCATCGGGTATGAATCAGCGACAATGGAGAGGCCCCTATCTGGACGTGGAATCCATTCCGTTGGATCAATGGGGCAATCAATACAGCTACTCAAAAGACGAAGCCATGAACAAAGTTTTTGTCAGGAGCAATGGACCTGACGGACAAACGAACACAGCCGACGATATTCCCGATCCTTCTGCGCCCAGCGGTTGATGGGAGACATTATGTGTCGATTCGGAATTATGCGATGGCAATGGGGCAAAGTGCAATCCATCCGTCGATTTGCCAAACAAGCCGTTGCGATCGATCGTCGAGGCATCACATTGCTCGAAATCATCATGGTCATGGCGATTTTGATTGCGTTGGCCTCGTGGACGATTCCGACGGTACAAAGATCATTCTCGGCGCAAAAACTGATCAAGGCGGCTGACCAGATTAGAGGCGAATTGAACCGCGCTCGTGTGGGCGCCATGCGGACTGGCGAGATTCATGCTTTTTTCTATCAGGAGCAAACCGCCAACTTCAAAGTCAGCGCTTTCAATAACGAAGTCATGCAGGTACTCAGCGATAGTTTTCGGCAACAACAGGATAGACAAACGGCTA
>JBGSXT010000679.1:0-7043 GCA_041751295.1 Mariniblastus sp. | reverse complement strand
GGATTCATGCGAATCTTCGAATCGACAGTCCGTGGACCGGATGTCACATTCGTTTCCTGGGATCGGTTGCCGGAAGGTCGAGTCCCGACTGAGGCCGTTCCAAAGATCGTGCCCGACTTGGCGGTAGAAGTGATCAGCGTTTCCAACACGTTGGCCGAAATGTCGCGTAAGCGGCGCGAATATTTTAACGCCGGTGTGCGTCAAGTCTGGATGGTAGACGCGCGCGAACGAACCGTCGCCGTTTACACATCGATCACGAAATACGAAATTCTGGATGAAAGCCGGACGCTGTCTGGTGGCGATTTGCTCCCCGGTCTGCAAATCGAGCTGGCAAAGGTATTCGGTGAGTTGGACCGCCAAGCACCAGCCTGAGATTCGCAGACAGGTCCAGGCATTCGATCGACATACCACAGAAACCAGATCGTAATCGCGGCGACCGGGCGATTTAGAGAGGCCAGCGTCACTTGGCTTCTGCAACGAAAACGTTGTCGTCGGGAAAAGAGAAAGGACCGCCCGATTTCGAACGGTCCAAAACACTGTCTAATTGGGCGTGTTTTCGCTTGTTGTGCAACGGTGCAGAACGGGTAATGGAAACCGACGAATTGGCACTGTCCAGCTATTCGTTTGGTGTGTTTTAGCCTCCAGTCAGGACCGTTACGAATGGGTTGACGTCCAACAGATCGACTGCGCCATCCTGGTTGACATCGGCTTCAGCCTGGAAGCCTCCTCCCGTCAACAGGGCGACAAAGGGCGCAACGTCCTGCAGATTGACTACCCCGTCCAGATTGACGTCGCCGAGCAGAACGCCACCGGGCGTAAAGAAGCCCATCAAGTCGATATTTCCCATTGATGGTTCGAAAAACCCAAACCCACCGACACGAATTTCGTAAAATTGAAATGCGTTGACTGGAAACGTCACGGAACTTTGAAGTGTCCCGCCCGAATCGTCGTTGGCGGCAACCAGTGTAAAATTGCCGAACCCGTTTTCGAAGTCCGTGTACACGTGCAGGATCGTATCATAATCGCTGCCGAATGTATCGATCGTCGCCATTCCGTTGTCCGGGACGTTGATAAACCACCAAACCGTCGCCCCGATGAAGTCCAGATCCTGTTCCAAAGGCTCAACCGTCGCGTTGAAATTGGTCCCTTCGGTGAAGAATGGAGGCACAAAGCCTGGGACATCATTAGGCCAGTTGTCATTTACAGGAGGGGGGGCACTGCCATTCAAGGCAATACTTCCCTGAGCGCCATTGAACCCGCCGACCCGAACTTCATAACATTGCCCCGCATTGACTGGAAACGTGACGGAGCTTTGCAGGGTCCCCCCCGAATCGTCGTTCGAGGCAACCAGTGTAAAATTGCCGAATCCGTTCTGGAAGTCCGTGTACACGTGCAGCACGGTATCGAAGTTGCTGCCATTGGTATTGATGGTCACTGCACCGCTTGACGGAGCATTGAAAAACCACCAGACAGTGGAACCTGTCGGAGGCAATGTCAGGTTTTGTTCGCCCGCCTGGACAGTGGCATTGATGTTGTTGCCGGTTGTTGCAAAAGGGAAAGGCAGGTCCGACCCATTCGCATTCCAATTATCGTTAAAGGGCTGCCCCATTGCCGCTTTGGAGACCATCAAGCCGATGAAGAGCATTAGAAACCCAATTTGCCGGAATGGGATCGAATCCCTCGAATGAATCAACGTTTGCCTTGAAATCTTTTGTCGCATTGTCACACCCCATTTTAAGAATTATTAAAGAAAAACCTTCGCGATATATGAAAATCGCGATTGAAGACGTGACCGAACTGAAAATAACAGAAATTTTTCGAATCCGGGTTTTGAACGCCAACCGACTCCTGGAAATTTTCGATTGCCGATTACCTGCTGCGAGCTTTTTCGAGAATGTTTGCAAAATCGGGGTGATCTCGGAGCACATCGAAATCCTGGCAGGATTCGATGAACCCGCTGCCATGGGGAGTGATCGTTGCACTTTTCTCAAGCAGATCGATCGCGCGGCGGGCATACGACTCGCCTAACGAAAAAATCGCCGAATCTTCACGTTCCCCTGCTGCCTGTTCCGTGGCAAGGGCAAATACACGGGCGGCCATCGTGTAATAATGTTGCCGTCCGCTGGCATCAGAGTCCAATCGTGACAGAATCGACTCGGCCTCAGCAGTTGCGCCACCAATGTCGCCCGACAACACCTGTGTCCGGGTTCGCTGCATTTGGACAAACGACTTGAAAGATCCAGTCGACAATTCCATCGCGGTATCCCACTCGGACATTGCCGCTTCAAATTGACCGAGCTCGGTCGTCAATTCGGCGCGACGGACAGCAATCGAATATAGGCGCTCGGTGGCCACCCGTTTGTGCGAACCGGACGCGCGAATGGGTTCCAACATCAATTTCGCCAACTCGGTCTTGGCCAACGCTTCAGCGATTTGATCATAGGTGGCCAGCAGGTCGGTTTGAATCAGGTAAATTCTGGTCAGTTTCAAACGAATATTTGCGTCATCCGGATCCCGCTCGATCAACGCGGTCAGTATCGACTCCCCCAGTTCCAGGGATGCCCTGATTCGCGGATCGGAATTGTCGATGAAAAATAGACAATCGACCAAATCCGCGAGCACCGTTGACAATTGTGTACGATAGCCAATGACAGTCTCGTGGTCGCGGACCAATTCGACCAAGATGTCTCGGGAACGAATCAGCAAATCTACTGCCTTGGCCTTCTCGAGCGCCATATAGTTCCACTTGGCCTGGAGCATCAGGACGGTCGCGTAACCAGCCCTCAGGTCGGGCGAATCGGGATCCCGGTTGCTGGCTGCCTCATAGAGCTTTGCGGCGGACTGGTAAGGCAGCTCGGCCCGTTTCCAGTTCTGAATCCATGAAACATAGAATTGTCCCAATGCACCGTACTTTTTTGCCAATTCAATTTCATAGGTAGTGTTCTCGGGAAACGAGTCGTGCAGTGATTCCAATATGGAAACGGATTCCAAAAACAACGGTTCGGCCAGTTCCTCCTGCTGGTTCATGAATTTGAGTCTCCCCAACCTCTCCAGCGAACAGGCCTTTTCAAACAGGGCCGTTGATTCCAACCCGGGCACTGAAATCAACCGATCCGCACGTTCCAGGGCGGACTGCAAATATCCTTCGGCATCTCCCATTTCCGTCATTTGCATGAGAACTCGGCCCAATTCCCGCTCACAGTGGGTCAGTTCAATACCAATTTCGTGTTCTTGCGGGTCGCTATTGTAAAGTTGCAACAGTATTTCTCTGGCCCGTTTCAGGAAGTTTTCCGAATCAGCCAATGGTTCGCTGCCGTCGCCCAGGCTGCCCAGTCGCGTCCAGGCTCGCGCCGTTTGGAGTTTTGCGTCGTCAGACAAATCTGGCATGTTGACGTACTGTTGATTGAACTCGACCGCCATGTGCAACAGCTGTTGGCGAAGTTCGTTGAATTCCGGCCGGTTGAGTCGCTGGTCATCACTGACGACAAGACAGAATCGATCCACCGCGTCGAGTACCAACGACAAATTCTGTTTCGCCTGGGCGTAATTTTCCTGCGATTCCAAATCGAGCCGGTCGGCTCGATTGGACAACGAAGTGGTGAGTACGGCGGCGGAAAGCGAGACGGTCAACAACAGTCCCATCAACAATGCCACCGTTCGGTTTCGTCGGCACCAGCGGAGACCAGCTTCAACGACCCCAACCGGTCGCGCGACGATCGGATGGCCCCCAAGAAACCGCTCCAAATCGTCGGCCAGCGATTGCGCCGTCGCGTATCGATTGCGAGGTTCCTTTTCCAGACACTTGAGGCAAATGGTTTGCAGATCGCGTGGAATTCCTGCCGTCAGTCTCGACGGTGCCACCGGTGCGTTGGCCACAACCTGGCGTAATGTCGAAATCGGAGTGGCTGAGAGAAATGGAGGGCGGCCAGTGAGCAGCCCATACAGAATCGAACCCAATGAATGGATATCAGTCGTCGGTCCGATGGCTCCCAGCGTCGGATCAACCTGTTCGGGTGCCATGTAACTGGGAGTCCCCAACAGTTCTCCGGTGCGTGTCAGATCGCGCAGGAGATGCTGCGGATCATCCGAAACGATCTTCGCCAGCCCAAAATCAGTAATGACAGGTTCCATTCCGGAGATCAGTCGATTTTGCCCAGTCCGGTCGCCCGGCCGCGATGATTTCATTGACGACGGTCGCAGCAGGACGTTCGCCGGTTTCAGGTCCCGGTGTACGACTCCATGGTCATGCGCGAAATCAACGGCATGGGCAAGTTTTACCACGAACTCCGCCGATTCCCGTGCGGGTTGCGGCTGGCCGCTGAACGCAGCCAACGTTACGCCGTCAACCAGTTCCAAAACCAGAAAGGGCTGGCCATCCGCTTCCCCAAATTGAAAAATCTGAACGACATTAGGATGCTGCAGTCGCGCGGCCGCTTGGGCTTCGACCCTGAATCGTTGCAGCTGTTCGTCGCTGGACAGCGCGCTGCAGGTCAGAAACTTGATGGCCACCATTCGCCCCAACGACTGGTCCGTGGCCCGATAAACCACGGCCATTCCGCCCCGACCGATCTCTGACCCGATTTGATACGGCGGAATCTCGGGCACTTTCGATCCGAAGGGATGCTGAGGTTCGAACTGGAAGTCTGAAGGGGACGCTCGAGCCGCAACCGCCATCGTTTTTTCCGTATCATCTCCAACACAGCAATCCGTCATGCCATTTGATTCATCAGCGGCAGTCCAATTTCCAAGCAGTTCATGAAATTCAATTTGACGGTGGACTTCAACCGCCAGCAATGGAAATCGAGCCGCGAAAAAATCGGATTCGACAAGCTCACCCAGCCGTCTTCGCTGCAGGTATTCTCCGAATACCAGATCGATCGCGTAGTCCGGCGATTGGAGCAATTCCGGGAATCGTTCCAAATACCATTCCGACAAAATGGATTCGCCCGCCTGCCAGCGAAACTTCAGGTCGTTGCGAAGAACGGCAACCAGCATGTTGGGGCTGTCGCGCAGTCCATGTACATCGACAAATTCCACTGCATCAGGGTGATCGCCGCCTATCCAACGCTCAGTAAATAGAACGACCGGGTCACACATGATCGCGGGTTCGCTCTTATCGATCATGTCGCTGAATGCCCTGAATGATGTCCCGTGCGGCAGGAATGACTGCCGTCCCTGCCTATTAGCCTATCGCAGGAAATTCACAATCCGAACAGTCAAAATCGAGAGTTTATTGCAGTTTGCCCGGATCGCAGGTAAACGGAGGGGGTCGGGAGTCTTTTCCCGTCAATCAAATCAAAGGTCAGTCGATTCACTATCACTCTCTTTCCATAACGGCCCACACCCGGCAAGAAAAGACTCCCGACCCCTTTCCAGTTCACATCATGTGTCATCTAGTCCAAATTTTCTGCTGATCCGTTCAATCGCCCGCGACATTTGAACTCGTCGCGAATCGGCAGTCCCCCCCAGCAATCCCGCAACCTGTTCCCAAGAATGATCCTGACTTCGCAACTCGGCAACCTGTTGTTCATCGCTGGACATTTCCAATCGGCAACATGCAACAAGTTCTGACATCGACACCGCTTGACTGGGCGAGTCGTCATGAGCGGGTGCCAGCTCCAAACGCTCGGGGCTGGCTTCGCGCCGATGGCCATCCCTTTTTTGCGCCAGTTGCCGCCGGCTGGTCGAGATGACTTTGTTCCTGGCCATCGCGACCAGCAATCCCAACAGTCGATGCGGGCTGTCCAGGTCATACTGGCCGCCGACCATTCGCACAAAAAAACTGGACATGACCGATTGCACGATATCCATCGAATCAAACAGCCGGATCAGTCGACTGTCATCGAGCATCAATCGAACTTCGCGACGGATGAGCGGCTCATACTCTTGCACCAGGCGTGTCGCGGCTGTCGGGTCTCCCGCGCGAACACGCCGCAATAATTCTGAAAAGTCGTCGTCGGCTGCCATCTGCATCCCCTGGGTCGAACGGTTTTGCCGATCGCAGTAAACCGTTTACAGCGGGTATTCTAGACGAAATCGATCAGGTTGGGCGGCAATGCAATAGGTGCTTGGGAACTTTTGAATCGTTAGACGCATCCAAGCAATACGATTTTCGCTAGAATTCCAATCGCGGACCGCAATTCAAAAAAAGGTTTTCAAACATGATACGCTTGGTGGCTTCGTTGTTGTTTGTTTCAGGAATCACATTTTTGGGTTCCTTTTCCATGTTCGAGGATGAAAAAGTGGCTGACGAAGATCAACGAAAACAGCTATGGAAACTGGTTGAACAGGCGGAACAGAAATCGCTGCCTAAATCAGCGATCGAATCTCTGCAGAAAATTTACGATTCAGCCGTGGCCGACAATGATTTTCCGGAAGCGATCCGCGCATTGGCGAAGAAATATTTCCTCGAAGGCAACATCAATCAGCCGATGATTCCGTTTGTGATCCGCAAGCTTTCCGCCGACATGGATGGGCTGCCTGCGGAAGTGCAACCGGTCATGAAGACGATTCTGGCTAACTGGTTCTATACGTATTACCAGCAAAACCGCTGGCGGTTCGCCCAGCGATCGCAAACGGTTCAGCCTCCCAGCGAGGATTTCGAGACTTGGGATTTGCCACGCTTGCTGGGCCATATCGATACGCTGTTCACTGCGGCATTGGAATCAGCGGAACAGCTCAAGGCCATTCCGATTGGCAAATACGACGAATTGATTCTGAAGGGAAATGTCAGCGACGAGCATCGCCCTACCCTGTTCGATTTTATTGCCTTCCAGGCATTGGATTTTTATTCGCTGGATGAACAGATCATTCGCGAACAGGGAGCCTTCGACTTGAGAGCGGATGGACCCATATTTGCACCTGTGGATCAGTTTCTTGCCTGGAATATTGAAACTACTGATGATGATTCCTTTCTGGTGCATGCGATCAACTTGTACCAGGACCTGTTGCGATTCCATCAAGACGACGAAAACCGGACTGCCTGGCTGGATGCGGATTTACACCGGCTGCGATTTGGCTATCTGGCCGCAGTTGGCGGTGAA
>JBGSXT010000678.1:0-3405 GCA_041751295.1 Mariniblastus sp. | reverse complement strand
AACCAGCGCGTCGAAGTTGATCATTCGAAAGGCGACGAGCAGCAAAGACTGCACGCTCGTCAAATCTCCGGCCGACAGGACCTCGTCCGGAAAGTACCTCTTGAACAGCGGGTGGGCGCAGGCCTGGGCGGCTGTCACCGCATCGTGATGTCGGCCAAGTCGTTCGAAGCGGGTGGTTAATGCCACATCCGATTGATTGTGCAGCTGGACAGAGACCCATCGTTCAGCGATCGGCAGCAGTTCCCGAACACGGTTGGGAAATTCAACTCTCAATCGCTGGTCGTCACAATTGGCGTCAGTTTCCAAACGAATTGGTTCGTCCAGTTGCGGGGATCGAATCTGATAGAGTCCATCCAGCAGTGCAACGCCGAATTCAACCTGTTGGCCGGCAGGCAACAGATTCTGGGCCAGGACGTGTGGCGAATGCACGGGGCCGCCGATGCAATACGTTCGCGTGTCAATGTCGCGAATTTCCGGGTGAACGCGAAAGATCAACTCCACGGACGAGGCAAAATTTGTTTTGAAATCCAAATTGCAGAATTCGCAGCGCGCATGTCGGGTAATATTTTTGAGGCTGTCTGTCGTGGTGGTTGCAATACGGCACACCGGGCAGATGATATCCCACATCAACCGCAACAGGCCACCATCAGTTCCGGACAAACAGAGAGCAATCAGTGAATCGGGTTCGCAGCCAAACTTTTTCGCCAATGCAATCGGTCGCATCCGGGCCACGCTTTGGTCCCCAGAAAATTTGAGAAAGTCGACAAGCCGGTCGAGCAACTCGGGATTGTTGTACGACCGACGTATTTTCGCGCTGATCCTGTCGAGGTTTTCCAGCTGGTTCCTGTTGAGTGCCTGCGGCGGAGAAAACGAGGCGTCGCAAGCGAACGGGTTATTCGTCTGGCTGGACAGCGATTCGATGCGCCGATAAACCCGGTCGATCTGTTTTCGGATGACAAATCCAAATTGAAAAAAGGTAATCAGACGGCCCAGCCAGCCGCGCGGCTTGATCTTGAATTCATGAATCAGCCGAGTTCGATCGTTGTGCAAGGGCTCCAGTGAAATAGTACTCGTAACCCATTCGAATGGTCCGGATTCGAATTCGCGCAACACGCTCAACTCGCGACCGACGACCCACTGGAATGGTTTTTCACGCCAACGAACGTTCATTCCATTGAATCGCGCCGACGCCCGCAGGGTGTTTTTACCGTCAACGTCTTCGAACGAATATTGCGGGGCGGGCAGTTTCATCGCGCGATTGAACCGATCCGTGTCAGCTACGAACGGCCACAGTGCAGTGGACGACGCATTCAACGACCAGGTAAATGAGTAGACTTTGACGGCGTCCGGTTCCGATTCGGGAATGGCCGGCCAAGCACGAAGCGACGTTGGCTGACCGGCCAGCAGTTGTTCAATGTCGTGCAACATTTCCCCGCCGTCGGCATAGCGCAAGGAGGGTTCCTTTTCAAGGGCCTTCATCACAACCTGATTGACTGCTTCGCCAATCCGTTTGTCGATCCAGGTCAACCGCTGGGGGCGTTGCACGCGATGCATTTCGGCGAGCAGCTGATTGTCCTTCGATTGAAACGGAGGAAACCCGGCCAGTAACTGGTAGAGCGTCGCACCAGCGGAATAGACATCGGCGGCGGCGGTGACGCTGCGGCTGTGTTCCCGCTGCTCGGGCGCCATGTACAAGGGAGTACCCAGCGTCATCTCCGCGTGCGTCATCGATAGCGATTCCGTCTGGTCAATCTGTCGGGCGATCCCGAAGTCCATCAGCTTGGCCTGTTGGAAGTCTTCGAGGCGGAACTTAGCGACCTCCAGTTTGCGAATGCCCAAGACCATCACGTTGCCCGGTTTGACATCGCGATGGACGATCCCCTGTTTGTGAATCGCGGCCAAGGCCTCGAGCACGTCGCGAATGATCAACAGCGCGCATCTGGGTTCCAGTTGCGAAATCCTCGCACAAAGCAGTTGCAAATCGACGCCTTCCACATATTCGCTGACGATGTAATGCACCCGCTGGTGTTCGTCGAAAGCGACATGCCGCGCGACAAATGGACTTAGTATTTGCGCATGGATTCGCGATTCCTTTTCGAACCGCTGAATATCGCGACGGGAGGCAAAGATACCCCGCCGCAGAACTTTCAAGGCGAAGATCTGCCCAGTCTCCGAATGCCTGGCCCGGAAAACGCTCCCCATTCCGCCCCGACCAATCTGTTCCAGCAGGGTATAGGGACCAAAGTTTGACGGAATGTCTTCCAGCACGCTCGACACGACGTCACCAGCGCGAATCGCAGTGGGAACGGATGGCAGTGATTCGTAGATGGAAGGAGCGTCAGGCGTTTTACCGTCGTCTATTCGAGACGAGTTTTCATCATCGCGATTGATGGGTACGTTCGGCATCTAAGAAAAATCCTGCCAGAAACACGTCACGCCGAATGCATCACATGCGACAGGTGCGTCGTTTAAATGTACTTCAACAGACGCAAATCGGCCAGTTCCCGATCAATATCGTCCCGACTCGCTTGGGGGGGCAGGGTTTTCGAAACCTCGAAGACCAGCAGTTCGCTGAATTTCGTCCTCGCCCGCCGCAGATTCTGACGGACCCAATCTGCAGAAACGTTCCGGTCGAGAACCACGGAAAGCTGCTCGGCCATGAACGTTGATTCCATGGCCGGATGTTCCGCGCGAAAGCGCAACACCGTGAAGTAATGATTCGATTTTTCGTTCTGATAATGACGCAACTGGTTCCACGCCAGATTCAGCACGTCCTGTCGAAAGGACTCCCGGAAATCCGTTTCGACATCCTGCATCGGATTGACGTGATGCATGATCTGACTGTCCAGATTGACGTACAGGTCCTGTTCTCTTTTTCGGCACCGGAAATAATCGTTAACGATATTCCTTAAAACCGCCTTCAAATAGTCCCGAAACCGGCCCTGATGGGGAGATGCGTTCTGCAAATCGCCACGGACAAATCGATAGGCAAATTCCTGGGACAATTCTTCCGCTACGTTGGCATCCCGGCAAGCGCCCAGCAGGTAACGGTAAATGCTACTGCCGTAACGTTTGAGCACACATTGCTGCGCGGCCAGCAATAGCCCCATATCGAAATGGGAAGCTGCGTCCCGTCGATGGGCGTTGAACACGACGCTCCATTCAGTTGATATCTGGCTGAGATGAATTTCCGAATATACGTCGGTATTTGAATTCATGTTAATCTCTGCCTTTAGTTTAATGGCTGGAGCGATGACATCAACGGGTGGAACCTGTCATTTCGACCGATCCATTCAACCCTTAACTTGACGTTAACAGAGAAAACAGATTGTTCAAAGCGCTGGATTTCAATGGAATCAAATTCTGGTCCTGGCTCGAACCAGGCGTAAATATCAACCGCCAAAC
>JBGSXT010000677.1:0-10017 GCA_041751295.1 Mariniblastus sp. | reverse complement strand
AAAGCTTGCCAATCACCCGTTTAAGAGGTTCCCGTTCCTGATCGCTCAACCGAACGATATACTTCTTTTCCATAAGGCACCTCCGTGTTACACGAAGGATGACCGAAAAACCGATTCTGACCAACCCTAATTTCTAAGCGGAGCAAAACTGGGACGAAGGCATGGGTTACTGTCGCTGGCCGCTTTCTCCAGCAGCGTCCGATTCCTCAGCACCTTCGTCAGTCATGATGGAGTAATCGGGGAGAGGTGCCTGATGGGAAAAGTCGGGACATCCGCTGGTCGCCAGCAGTAGCAGCACCAGAATCAGCAACCCGAGAAACGATCGGGTGCTCAATTTAAAACAGTCCATCAATCTGGCCCCGATCGGCGATTCTGCCCAGGTTGGATCGCACTTCTTCATCAATTTCCGAGGCGATATATCGCGTCGACCCATCCGCCAATCCGAAGTTGACGCCGTTTCCTGAATGCCAGCTGTTGAACGAAAAAGAAAAATGGTCGCGCAACAAAGCGTCGTCGTTCAGGTCGGCAAAATTGAGTTTGCTACGGTTGAGATGATAGAAATTGAAAGGCAATGCCGTGGTTCCCATGAATTCCGACAGATCGCTGACCGGGTTCTGCATCGCTGTCGACGAACTGCTGATGTCCATCGTTCCCGACCCGATGTACCAATGGTCCGCGCCGACGTTAACGGACGAATTGCCGTTGCTGCTGACATGTCTGGTCGTATCAAAAATGGCTTCTCCTACCATGATCGTATTGCTCAGTCCGTCGAGCACATCACTGAATTCGACGCGAGTTTTGAACTCCGGATAGGTAACGGTGGTATGATCAATGAACGTTTGAGTCGGCGGCATCACTCCGGAACGAAACTGCCTCACAAAAATTTCGGCTTGACTGGATCCGGCTGCTGATACCGCAAGTTCCAGATTGATCGATCGCAGATCGTCCGGATCAACAGGGATCGTTCCGCTGGCACAACAGAGATAGCTGCAGATCGCGCGATCATCAATGCCGGGTGATTCAATGGATTCGGGAGCCGGTTCGGAAGGACAACGAAACAGTGGGATCAACGTTTCCAATACTTCTTCGCCATCGCTGGCCCATTCGAATTCCTGATTCGGATCAACAATTTCAATCCGGTCGTAGAGCCCGGTCTGCTCGATGTTGGGCAGAATGTACGCTTGCCAGGCAGTCCCTTCGCCCAGTCGGCCGCCGGGCGGAATAAAGCCCTGCGTGGATTCAAAATTCTGCACCGCCAAAATCACTTGCCGCATGTTGTTCAGACAGGCTGTTCGCCGCGCGGACTCGCGAACCTGTTGAACGGCTGGCAGCAGCATTCCGACCAGAATCCCGATGATGGCGATGGTGACCAGCAATTCCGCCAGCGTGAATGCCTCATTTTTTCGTGATCGGATGAACATCATGTCACCATCGGAATCAGGCTTTATGGTTATCGATCAATTGTTGTAGTCGGCTTTTCGAGGTCACTCCCTGGATGCGTTCCACGACTTCGCCCCCTTTGAATAACAGAATCGTCGGAATGTTTGCGATACCATACTTCATCGCAACATCCTGGCCGTCATCGACATTCAGTTTCCCAATTTTGATATCCGAATTTTCTGATGCCAGCTCGTCGATGATCGGTGCAATCTGACGGCTGGGGCCGCACCTGGGAGCCCAGAAATCCACAACGACCGGACTCTCCGATGAAAGTACCTCAGTCTCAAAATTGTCGTTCGTACATACGGCAGCCATGTAAATTCTCCACTTCAAAATGAATATCAAAAATCCGGGTGGTAAGGGCAACAGGGATTCTATTCCCTCTGACCCAATCGTCAATTGTCAGTGCCAGGTATACCGGGAAAACATCTGTTTTTCAGCATCTGTGATGCTTTTGCGAACAGCTCGACTGTCGATTCAGACGCCTTGCCCGCGAACCTCTTACCTCGCGTTCATAAGGCGAACCGGCCGACAACTTCTGCGGGCGCGGGTTCGTATTCCAGCGGTTCCATCGAACTACTGGCCCGCCCCTGACTCAACGACCGCATCGAGTTGGAATAGCCAAACAGCTCAGCCAACGGCGCATGGGCTTCGATAAACGCCATGCCGCCGTGACTTTCAGTTTTTACAATCCGTGCCCGGCGCTGCGAAAGATCGCCGATGAACTCGCCAAAGTATTCTTCTGGCGTTGAAATCGTCAATTTCATGATTGGCTCCAACAGCGTCGGTCCCCCCTGTCTAAGTGCCGATTCAAATGCATCAACGGCAGCGATGCTGAACGCCATCCCCGTCGATTCTTCCGAAACATCGGCGCTGAGCAGCTGGATTCGAATTTTGGTCAACGGATAACTGCCGATGCTGCCCCCACTTTGGCCCTGAGCAATCAACTCTTCCCGAATCGCTTCCAGAATTTCCGACGAGACCTGACCGGCAATTCCACCGGACATAATTTTGACTCCTGACTCGACGGCTTCATCCGGCTCCATGCGGATTGTCAATTTGGCATACAGCTGCTGGCCATTCACCATTCGATGGCACTCACCAACAACTTCCACTGATTTGGAAATCGTTTCGCGATAAGATACTCGTGGTTTGTGGACTTTGACCTTCAGATTGAATTCCCGCAACAGTCGATTCTTGATTACTTCCAGGTGCAATTCACCCATCCCGGCGATCAGCGTCTGGCCGGTTTCCTGGTTTTCGCTGGCGCGGAATGTCGGATCCTGTCGTTTCAGCAATTCCAGGATATCGGTCAGCTTGCTTCGTTCGGCAGTCGTTTCCGGTTCGATCGCCATTTCAATGACCGTTTCCGGAAAATCAATGGACTCCAATTGGATGGGTGCTTTCTGGTCGCAGAATGTTTCGCCAGTCACCGCGAATCGGGGTCCGATCACGCCGACGATATCGCCGGCGGATACGCGGTCGATCTGACCATCTTTCTCTTTCTTGGTGGCATGAATCTGCCACAACTGAGCCACATTTTCTTTTTTGTCCTTGGTCGGACAATAGACCCTGGAGTTGGCGTGCAGTTCTCCCGAATAGACCCGCAGCCAATAGAAATCGCCTGTTTTGGCCGGCAGGATTTTGAATACAAGGCCCGAGAACGGATCGTTCGAATCGGGTTTTCGTCTCAGGATTTCTTCTGGTTGATTGGGGTTGGTTCCTTCCACGGGAGGGCGATCCAGCGGACTGGGCAGATAGAACTTGACTGCATCCAGTACTGTTTGCACACCAATTCCGTGCAACGCCGAACCACAAACCAGGGGCTGAATATCAAGGTTCAATGTCGCCAACCGGAGTACTTTGCGGATCAATTCGTTCGGAATATCCTCCTCGGCAATCGCCAATTCCATGATTTCGTCGCTGAACGCGTACAAGGTCTCCAACAATTCACCGCGCCAGTACTGAGCCTGCTCCAGCAAATCACCAGGTATCGGCGATTCGTTGACCGTCTTGCCCTCATCTTCAAAAACCATCATCCGCATTTTGATCAGATCAATGATGCCTCGAAACGGATTAGCGATGTGGGCCGGTCCCTGGCCGACGGGAATACAGATCGGAACTGGCCGGGCGTTGAGTCGAACACGGATATCATTCAGGACCCGGTCGAAGTCGGCACCTTCGCGGTCCAATTTGTTGATGAACGCCACGCGTGGAACGCGATAGCGGTTGGCTTGCCGCCACACGGTTTCACTTTGCGCTTCGACTCCTTCGCGGGCACTGAATACGACTACTGCACCGTCGAGTACACGCAGGCTGCGTTCTACTTCCGCAGTGAAATCCACGTGCCCCGGAGTGTCGATCAGATTGATGTGGACATCTTTCCAATCAAAAGTCACGCAGGCGCTGTATATCGTAATCCCGCGGTTCTGTTCTTCCTCATCGCTGTCCGTGGTCGTCGTTCCACTATCGACCTTGCCCACGCGGTGTTTGGTTCCGGTCAGAAACAGCATTTGTTCCGTCACGGTCGTTTTGCCGGCATCGATGTGCGCGATGATGCCGATGTTTCGCAGATTTTCCAGTTTGCGCGCCATGCTCAAAAATCCGTTTGATTCCCATTCCCCGGTTGTAACACCGGCCCTGCATGGCAGTGGTGTACAAAACCGATTGCTGCCCGCGCACAAAAAAACCGCCCGAAGAATACGAGCGGTTATCAAACAATGTACTACCAGGCGAAGTGGGCAAATGCTTTGTTGGCTTCTGCCATCCGGTGGGTATTTTCCCGCTTGGTCATCGAAGCGCCTTCGCGATTGTAGGCGGCCACCAGTTCATCGGCCAACTTCATGTGTGTCGGACGCCCTTTTTTGTCACGGATCGCGGTCAACATCCAGCGGATGGCCAGCGATTGCTGCCGTTGCCGATTGACTTGCATCGGTACCTGATAGGAAGCACCGCCCACTCTCTTGGAGCGTACTTCGATATGAGGCTTGACGTTTTCGACTGCCGTGGTGAAGACTTCAATGGGTTCACGATCCGGAACGCGCTTTCTGATTTCATCCAGAGCGTCGTAAAACACTTTTTGTGCGGTTGTTTTCTTGCCGTCCCACATGAGGCAATTGATGAACTTGCTGGCCAGTTCGGAATTGTGAACTGGATCCGCCTTGAGTTGCGATCTGCTGGATGTTATTCGACCCATTTTACTCTCTTACTTCTTGGCCCCGTAACGGCTGCGTGATTGTTTTCTGTTTTCAACACCCAATGTATCCTGAGCACCGCGAACGACCTGATATCGAACACCGGGCAGATCACGGACTCGACCACCACGTACGAGCACAATCGAGTGTTCCTGCAAATTGTGTCCTTCACCTGGAATATAAACAGTCACTTCTTTGCCGTTGGATAGGCGAACACGAGTGATTTTCCGCAGTGCCGAATTCGGCTTTTTGGGAGTCATCGTGCGAACCTGCAAACAAACCCCCTGTTTTTGCGGGCAGCGATTAAGCACGGGAGCTTTGGTGAACTTCCGCTTTTGCTTCCGCCGATTTTTGACTAATTGATTGATGGTTGGCATCTGTTTTGTCTTGATTTCTGCTGCTTTTTCAATTTTCAGGCAATCCGAAAGACTACCGGTTTAAAGTATGTTGTCAACGTCTAATTGTTAATTCTGTTTTCCAAAACTTCACTGCAAATCTGGAACCGCTATTGGCGACCCCCGTCAAGCTGATCCTGCCAGTTCTTGAGCTCCTGAAACAGGCCGTCGGCAGCCATTTGAGCCTGTTGCGGCCATGTCGTTGGATCATGGATTGCAAATTGACCATCCGATTGTGTCAAATACTCTCTAAGCTGGCCGGCAGAAGTTGCCGCAAGCTGTGCCCAAGTCGTGATGCCGGCCGCGTTCAGCAGCCCGGCTATTTTCGGGCCAATCCCTTCAATCAAGGTCAAATCATTCTGGGACCCGGCGACCCCATCCCCTTGCAATTGCTCCTGCCAAGCTTTGAGTCCATCCCAATCGCCATTAGCCGCCATCTGCGCCTGATCTGGCCAAGTGGAAGGATCGTAGGCCGGAAAATCTGTCGCCATGATCTGCCGGAGTTGATCCGGAACGACACTGGCCAGTTCAGAAAACGTGTTGAGACCGTAGCTGTAGAACAGTTCGGCAATCTTTGGCCCGACTCCAGTGATGATTGTTAAATCATCACGAAAGGATCTTGTCGGAATATCATCATTGGCCAATCCATTTCCGCCACCTGCTGAGCCGCCCGTAGAGTCGGATTCCTCAGCAAATCCAACTGCCGAAATATCGCCGTAATCCCGCTGACCTTCAAACGCACCGTGTTGTACGGGAGTCGACGAATCCAAAATACCGGGGTGCCTGGCATTAGGATCAAACCCGCGCCCAGCGGACTTCGCTCCGGAGCCGTATGCCGCTGCGGTCCGGGCCGTTGCAGCAGCCGATTCCAACAGTGGGAAACTTTGTTCAAGCGACTGGCTGGGTGCTTCCGCCAATTGCTGCATGGCTTCGAGGTTGTATTGGACTTCCGAATCCTGAAATGTCCGGAAACCGGTCCCGGCTGGAATCAGGTGCCCCAAAATGACGTTTTCTTTCAGCCCCACCAGATTGTCAATCTTGCCTGATAACGCGGCTTCAGTAAGCACTTTGGTGGTCTCCTGAAAACTGGCCGCCGAAATGAAGCTGGAACTCTGCACCGACGCCTTGGTAATTCCCAACAGTTGCGTACTGGCGGTCGCGGAAACCGGCTTCTTGCCCTTGGCAGGCACGCCACCTAACGCCTCAATTTTGGAATTGGTTTCCTCCAGGACTTCTTTGCGAACAATGATCCCTTTTTCAAAATCCGAATCGCCGCAGTCCGAAATTCTCAGCGACCGGGACAGGGCTTCATTGACCCGCACGAAATCGAATCGGTCGCAAACCAGACCCGGCAACAGGGAAGTATCGCCGGCGGTTTCAATTTTGACTTTTCGCAACATCCGGGCCACGATAATTTCAAGGTGTTTATCATTGATTTCCACCCGTTGCGAGCGATACACACTCTGAATTTCGTGTAACAGGTATTGCTGCACGGCCTCTTCTCCGGAGACCTGCAGAATATCGTGCGGCACCAAGGGTCCATCCACCAGTTGTTGACCCGCTTTGACCGAATCACCCGTGTGTACTCGAAAGCGCTTACCGGGAGGTACGAGATGTTCGCGTTCGATGCCGGCCTCACTGCGGACGATAATCGTTCGCTTTCCCCGTTTCTTTTCCGCAAGGATTTCCACGACGCCATCGATCTCCGACAGAACTGCTGGATCTTTCGGCTTGCGGGCTTCAAAAATTTCCGTAACGCGTGGCAATCCGCCGGTAATATCGGAAACGCCAGTTGCCTCCCGAGGTGTTTCGGCAACCGTCGAACCGGCCGAAATCATATCTCCGGCCGCCACCATGATATGGGCACGCTCGGGCAGGTAGTACACGTCCAGCGGCTTGCCGTCGCCTCCTTCGATAATGATCTGCGGATGCATGTCACCCTTGAAATCAATAATCGTGCGGCGAATCGTTCCGCTCGGATCCTTTTCCGACTGCATCGTTACGGCTTCCACAATGTCCTCAAACCGGACCTTGCCGCCGACTTCCGCCAAAACCGGAATCGCGTGCGGATTCCAATTACAGAGCACGGCATTGGGTTTGACTTCCTGATCATCTTTTACGCTCAAGATGGCACCGGCAGGTACTTTGTGATTCTCCAATTCCCGACCGCGCGGATCGAGAATTACGATTTCACCGGTTCGGTTAAGAACCACGGTATCGCCCCGGTCGTTTTCTACGTACCGCATTCGGGTCAGTTTCACGATCCCTCCACGCTTGCAGCGTTTTTCACTTTCTTCCGTTGTGGTCGTGGCCACACCACCGATGTGAAAAGTACGCATCGTCAGCTGGGTGCCCGGTTCGCCGATACTTTGTGCAGCGATAATTCCGACCGCCATCCCTTCTTCGACCTCTGCTCCGGTGGACATGTCCATGCCGTAGCATTTGCGACAAACGCCCAGCGCCGCCTCACAGGTTAGCGGGCTGCGCACCTGGATTTTCTCCAGCCCCATTTGTTCGATCCGGCGGGCGATATCCGGAGTGATCATCTGGTTCTCGCGGACAACCACATCGTCAGTGACCGTGTTGACAATATTCTGTCGGGCCACACGTCCATTGATGGCGGTTGCCAGTCGAACTTCGACTTGCTCGCCCCGGAAAATGACCCCCTTGGTGATCCCCTGGGTCGTGCCGCAATCGTCCAAGGTGATCACGACGTGTTGGGCAACATCGGCCAGCTTTCGCGTCAGGTATCCGGAATCCGCTGTTTTCAACGCGGTGTCGGCCAGCCCTTTGCGGGCACCGTGGGTGGAACTGAAATATTCCAATACCGAAAGTCCCTCACGGAAGTTGGCCTTGATCGGCGTTTCAATAATTTCTCCAGTGGGCTTGGCCATCAAACCACGCATGCCTGCCAATTGGCGAATCTGTTCAACACCACCGCGGGCACCAGAGTGGGCCATCAGGAAAACCGGGTTGACATATCCCATGCCGCCACGATCGTCGTGCTCCATCGCCGACATCATGTCCTTGGTGATTTGTTCACGGGCATGCGTCCAGGTATCAAGAACTTTTGAATATCGCTCTTGTTCGGTAATCACCCCGCGTTCGTAGTGCTTGCGGAATTTCAGCACTTCTTTTTCGGCATCGGCAACAAATTTTCCTTTGCTGTCGGGTGTTACAAGATCGTCAGTTGCAAATGACAATCCACTGAGAAAACTTTCGTGGAAACCGAGCTGGTTCATGTCATCGAGCAAATCAATAGTCGCCCGCCGTCCCAGAATCTGGTAGCAGTCGGAAATCACGATCGACAAATCACCACTACGAAGCGGATAGTTGTAGTAATCCATTCCCTTGGGCAGCATCAAATTGAACAGCACCCGGCCGTAGCTGGTTTCAACGATCTGACTGGGCAATCGGTCCTCTTCACTGGTCCGTACATTCTGACCTTTAGGCAGCCGGACCCTGATCTTCGCATGGATGCTGATAATCCCGTGGGAAAAAGCCGTATCCGCTTCTTCAAGTGAACTGAACGTCATGCCGGCCCCCTTCTGGTTGGGCAGCACCAGCGTGATGTAATAACAACCCATCACCGTGTCCTGGGACGGACTCATGATCGGCTTGCCGTTGGACGGTGCAAAGATGTTGTTCGTCGACAACATCAAGGTATGCGCTTCAACCTGGGCTTCGATCGACAGCGGCAGATGGACCGCCATTTGGTCGCCATCGAAGTCGGCGTTAAACCCGCGGCAAACAAGAGGATGCAGATGGATCGCATTGCCTTCGACCAAAATCGGTTCGAAGGCCTGGATACCCATGCGGTGCAGCGTCGGAGCGCGATTCAGCATGACCGGGTGATTCTTGATGACGAATTCGAGAATATCCCAAACTTCTTCATCCTTCCGCTCCAACATTTTCTTGGCACTCTTGATGGTGTCGGCGTGTCCAAGTTCCTTCAGCTTTCGAATGATAAACGGCTGAAAAAGCTCAAGAGCAATCTTTTTCGGCAGTCCGCATTGGTGCAGCTTCAATCGCGGTCCCACGACGATCACACTGCGGGCCGAATAATCAACCCGTTTGCCGAGCAGATTTTCACGGAACCGCCCTTGCTTCCCTTTGATCATGTCCGTCAGCGACTTCAAAGGCCGATTGCTGCTGCCCAGCACCGGACGTTTGCAGCGGTTGTTGTCGAACAATGCGTCCACCGACTGCTGCAACATGCGTTTTTCGTTGCGAATGATCACTTCCGGTGCGTTCAAATCGACCAGTTTGCGCAACCGGTTGTTGCGATTGATAATCCGTCGATAAAGATCATTTAAATCACTGGTGGCAAAGTTGCCGGAATCAAGCAAAACCAGTGGCCGCAAATCGGGTGGGATGACCGGGATCACATCCAACACCATCCATTCCGGTTTGTTGTCGCTGTCACGAATCGCTTCCACGATCTTAAGCCGGTTCGTCAGATCCTTGCGTTTCTGTTTCGAACCGGTTTCAGCCATATCCACGCGCAGCGTTTCCGACAATTTCACCAAATCCAGGTCGGACAGCAGGTCCCGGACCGCTTCCGCTCCCATGCCGGCCTTGAAACTGGAATCGCCATATTGGGTTCTGGCCGCGCGATATTCTTCTTCGGTCAACAACTGTTGCTTTTCCAGATCCGTCGTGCCCGGATCGGTCACCACGTAATCCTGGAAGTAAATCACTTTTTCCAGACTGCTGGTCTTCATCGCCAACAGATTTCCCAATCGGCTGGGCATGGCCTTGAAAAACCAGATATGGACCACGGGCGCGGCCAGCTCGATATGCCCCATCCGTTTTCGGCGCACGCGGGAGTGAGTGACTTTGACCCCGCAGCGGTCGCAGATCATGCCCTTGTATTTCATGCCGCGATATTTTCCGCAGGCACATTCCCAGTCCTTTTCCGGACCAAAAATCCGCTCACAAAACAGCCCGTCCTTCTCGGGCCGGTAGGTTCGGTAATTGATCGTTTC
>JBGSXT010000676.1:0-2135 GCA_041751295.1 Mariniblastus sp. | reverse complement strand
GTCGCTGGTTCGACGCCGACGACAGATTGTTTGTTGACTTGAACGGAGACGGAAAACTCGATCCGTTGCTGGAGCGACTTCCCTGCCAGGGAATGAGGCAGATTGCCGGGCAACTCTACGCGATCTCTGGCGACAATGCTGGGCAGCGGTTGAAGATCAAAGCGGTCCACGATCGCGGATCGATCGTTCCAGTCGTCAATCTGGAAGACTCCACGGCAGCAGTAATTTTCCTTGAGGCCTCGCTGGCTTCGGATAGCGGTATGCAGGTTCGCATCGACGCACTCGATGTTCCTGTCGAAGTGCCCGTCGGAACCTGGAACGTTGCGAAACTCCGCATCACCGTTCAGGGGGCGGCCGGCACGTACTCTTTTGTATTTGAAAACCTGGATCCAAAAGCCAACCCGCAAGTTGTCGAAGCGGATGCTACCATCGATTTTGATTTGCTGGGTAAGCTCCGGATTACGGCGACCACTTCCACGATGGACGAGGGCGACGATGCGACGCGAATTGTAACGCCGCTCTTGCGGACCGCTTCGGGGCTTTACCTTGCAAATTCGAAAACAGGAATTCTGGATGCAAGCAACGAAAACCGCTTGATCGCGCGCAGCTTCTCGGCCGGTTCACAATTTCACATCGGCTCGACCGGTTTCACATGAGGCACGTTCTGCCCGGTCCCGGTTCGGGTCCCCAAAGAAATTGCGTCTTCACAAGTCGAAACATTGCTCGAATTTGATTCTGGCCCGCTGGCTGGTCTGATCACAGAGATTGTGAAATGAGTTGCCAAACACAATCCGCGTTTTTGGTTTTGCTGTTTGTATTCACAAGTTTGATTGGCGGCCGAATTTCCAGCGGTCAGGAAACGGATGAATTGCTGACCGAAGCACCCGACAGCGTTCGGTGTTACGGCCGCATATTGGCAGACGACGGAAATCCGGTTGAAAACGCCGAAGTTACCTTGATTGCGCCGCATGGTCTGGCCTATGTCATGTCCGGGAAAATCGGGCAAAGCCCCGCGACTCTCTCTGGCACGACGGACATGGAAGGCGAGTTTTCGATCGGGTTCAGCAGTGACGATGTGCGGTTCCTAGGGGCAGGTCCATTTATTCTGATGGTCCAAGCCGACGGGTTCGCAACCGACGCGATCGAAGTGCTAATTAGTCGATTACTGGTCGATCTGCCTCTTGAGAGAACCTTAGCACATTGCCCGCTAATACGTTTGCGGATTCTTGATGCTAATCAAAAACCGGCTGCCGATGTACGGGTCAGGGTTGCCCGAATCAACAAGTTGCTGTTACCGTTTGGTTTGGAAAACAATCCGATCTTCAAGACGGATGCCGAGGGAAACGTATCTCTCGAAGGCTGCGATCAGAACTCATTCCGTGCCATCTACGTGCAGTCCGAGTGGTCTGGAAATCAATTGGTTCCCGTCGATCGGAACGGAGCCGAATCGATTGGCACGTTGATGCCAACCGGGCGAGTCAACGGGCAAATTGAATTGCCCGGCGGTGCCGATTTGGCGACTCTGAATTCGCGGAAGGCGCTGGTGGTGTCGTGGCAATCGAGGGATTTTTCTGTCGATGGCCAGCGGAGTTTATCGTGGCAAATTGTTACTCTGGACGAGCGCGGAAGATTTTTGGCAGACCGAATTGCACCGGGATCGTTGAGTTTTCGGTTCCTTAAGAAAATGGAGCCAGAACTCTCCCAAAGTACGACCGACGCTTTCAAATTAGCGGAATTGACAGAAGCCAACAGCCCCCTGGATTGGAAATTGCCCTTCAGCCTTGCCCGGAAGTTCACTCTTATCTTTGTTGGTGAAGATGGAAATCCAATTCCAAATCTCCTGGTTAACGATTCCGAAATGGGAGTCTTCGGCGTTGAAGGCACGATGACAAATGATCAAGGTGAATACTCGGTTTGGTTCCCCGCTGATGAAAAACCAGGTGGCCAACTGTTTCCGCAGGATGCGTTTGGGCGGATTTCGCTGGAACCCTTTGGAATAAGTCTCGACCGACAGGAATATGCTGACGATGATTCGCTCAAGCCGATTCGGCTGGCCTGTTCGCGGGCGCTGGCGGGCCGCGTTGTGGATGAATCAGGCACCACCGTTGCCGGAGCTACCGTCGATTACAGTTATG
>JBGSXT010000675.1:0-2409 GCA_041751295.1 Mariniblastus sp. | reverse complement strand
TGATGCACCAGCCGGCCTCCCCGCAGGATCAGAACTCGGTCACAGACGTCTTCAATCTCGCTCAAGACATGCGAACAAAAAATGATGGTTCGGCCAGCCGCCTTGGCCTCTTTGATCAGTGCCAATACTTCATGACGGACCGTGGGATCGAGATTGGAGGTTGGTTCGTCAAGGATCATGACGGGTGTATCAAACGAGAAGACAACTGCCAATGCGAGCTTCTGTCTCATTCCCGTTGACATGAATGCGACCCAGCGGGACAGGTCCAACTCCAGCCGTTTGGCAATGGCTTGCGACTGGCCAACGGTATCTCCAGCCCGGATCGAAGCAAAGAACCGTAGAACGTCCCTGCCACGCATCGTTCGAAACATGCGCGCATCGCCCGGCATGTACGCCACCTGTCGATGCGCATCAACGCTTGACGTTGTGCAATCGAACCCCAGAATGTTGGCTGCACCGCTCGTCGGTTTCAGGAAGCCAAGCAGCAACCGCACCAGCGTGCTCTTGCCGGAACCATTGGGTCCTAGCAAACCGATCACCTCGCCGCCAGCAATTTCGCAACTGAAATCCGTTAAGGCCTCGACGAGTTTGTAATGTTTCGTCAGTCCTGTCGTAGAGATGACAGAATCCATGGGCATTAAATTGTTTTCTCGCCTTCCAGGCAGATTCCTTGATACTCTGACATCTTCAACGGACACCGAAGACTTCGCCGGAAGAAGTATCCGACCCGCAATAGATGCATCGGTGTCGCCGTTTACTGGTTTTTCGCCCACACGACGGACAATCACCAACAACCCTGGACAGCTTCCCATCCTGACGGCCATCTCGCAGGTCAACCTCCTGGATTTTTGCGTTCAATTCGACTTCCGTGAGATCGGTATTGTCCCGCAGCAGTTCCCACAACGACTGGCAGGCCAGTGCCAGGCTCTCAATCTTGTCCTCCAACAACGCAATTTGATGGTGAACCTGTTCGCTTTTCAGCTCCGCCCGACCTGCCTGGCGCTGTGCGTTATCAATTTCTTTCCACTGGTACAATTCCCAAAACATTTGTCTGCTCCCGTTAAGATCCCATTCTGGTTCGCCAATGGCCAATCGTTCCATCATGTGTCGTGGTTCGCGCTGCACGGCGAAGGCACGTCGAACGATTGTACCCGATCTGAATTGGAAAAAGGCTCAACCACAATTCGATTCCGCATCATGGCCGCTGCGACTCGTTGGTGGCTGAATGCGGGACTATTGCAAGGATTTCTTTACACACTGATCAACAGAACATTTGGTTGTGGTTTTGGCTCTTTTGATGTGGCTACCATAGGAAAGATGATCACGCCTTTGTCTGCGAAATGGAAGCGACTGTGAATCGACGGAATAAGTGAATTGACATTTCGGCAACGTTGCCGCAAACAAGTCTTAATTCGGGAGAGTCCAAAATGAATCAACGAATTTCGCTATTGCCGGCTCCAACCCGGTTGATGGTCACTGGCCATTAAGGAGGAACATGATGAGAATTTCAATCATCGCTACATATCTGTTCGTTGCTGTGATAGCGAACGGATCGCCTGTGGCGGCGCTGTAGGACACGTCCTTCACATACCAAGCTGAATTGCAGGAAAACGGACTCCTTTCGGACGGCTTGTTCGATATGGCGTTTTCTCTGTGGTCGGCCGCAAATGCTGGCAATCAGATCGGGGCCCCGATTGTGCTCAACGATGTGCCCGTTTTGGACGGACGATTCACAGCTGAACTGGGCTTTGGCGCAGACGCATTGGACAACAGCGATCGCTGGTTGCAATCCGGTCCCAAATGGATGACGTCGCGGCGGGCTATACTCAAGCTATACAAAGATCGTCTCCAATGCGGCAATGGCTCGGCATCACTGGCTTCTGGCCGGCTCTGAAAGTTTCAGAGTGTCAACGGATTTGAACTCGGCCCAGCCGGGCAATCAACTCCTTGTGTTCCGGGAATTGATTCCCTTCATTGTGCTTTGAAAATACCAACTCGCCGTTGGCAACCACGTCGAAGACGCCTCGCGTGCCAGCCACCAAAGCGGAATCGAAGCCAAGCTGTTCACGAATCTCAGCCGCCAAACTGACCGCTTTTGGTTCGTAGTTTCATTGGGTGCAATAGGTAATCGAAATATCCATCGGATTCTCCAAATTCCAGCTTGTTTGTTATCACTCGCTAACCTACCAGCGAAATCATCAGAATCGAAGGGAGCCTCCAGAGTTTCCAAAAAATTCGACGAACTACACCTCCATCGACGTCCCGGTTTTCCAAGCCAATTTACCGTTAAATTGAGAACGGTTCCGCAGTTAAATCGAATGATTATCACTACTTGAAACGTTTTTGTTTGACAAAATTGACGGAACGTCAGAAAATTGAGGGATGAAGACATTAACGCCTAAGAAACAG
>JBGSXT010000674.1:0-2266 GCA_041751295.1 Mariniblastus sp. | reverse complement strand
ATGTAGGCGTCTGGCCCTTCGGGAAAATCGAAATTGAAAACGTGGCTGATCCGGGACAGATCGAGTCCCCGTGCGGCAACGTCGGTTGCTACCAGGATATCCAGTTGCCCAGCCTTGAGTCGTTGAATTGTCCGTTCGCGGGTTTTCTGCGGCATTTCACCGTTGAGTGCCACCGCTCGCAGCCCAGCTCGAATCAGCTTTTCAGCAACCACAGTTGTGGTTTCCCGCGTACGCATGAAGACCAGCACGCCGTCGGTATTCTCGGCCTCAATAAATCGAATCAGCAAATCGACTTTGTCACGTGGCGCGACGAATACGGCCCGCTGGCGGATCAAATCGGCTGTCATCGTTTTCTTGCGGATCGTCACTTTCGCGGGATCATTCAGATATCGCTGGGCAATCGTTCGGATCGGCGGCGGCAGAGTCGCAGAGAACAAGGCGATCTGACGATGTTCGGGCGCGTTTTCGAGCACGAACTGCACGTCTTCCAGAAAACCCATATTCAGCATTTCGTCGGCTTCATCGAGTACGAGGCATTCAATTTCACTGATTTTCAATGTGCCCTTTTTGATGTGATCAATCACTCGGCCAGGCGTTCCGACGACAACCTGTGGACCTCGCCGCAATTGCTTGTACTGAATTTCGTAGTCTTGACCTCCATAGATCACAGCATGTTGGAATCCTTCCAACTGCGAGCCGTAGGTCATGAACGATTTCGCGACTTGAATCGCCAACTCTCGGGTCGGCACCAAAACCAAAACCTGTGGCGTTCGACACTTTGTTTCAATTCGAGTCAGGATCGGCAAAGCGAACGCAGCTGTTTTTCCGGTACCCGTCTGGGATTGGGCGAGGACATCCCGCCCGGCGAGTAGCAGCGGAATGATTTCCGCCTGAATCGGAGTCGGATGCTGATATCCTGAAAGTTGAACCGCTTGTTGAACTTCCGGACTCAACGGCAGATCGGCGAAACGGATCGGCTCGTCGGCAACGGTTTCACCCGGTACTGACTCAGTCGCTCGAGGGGTTTTAGACTTTTTCGGTTTCTTGCCGTTGGAGCGCAATTCTGGCATAGGTTCTGTTGCAATCTCGAGCTGAGATTCAACTGGGCCATCAGCAATTTCGACAGGGCCAGCCGAAATTTCGATTGGTTCAACAGCGTTTTCGATTGATTCATCAGCAATTTCGACCGGAGCATCAGCCATTTCGACCGATTCATCAGTGATTTCAACTTGTGAATCAGCGACTTCAATGTTGGTGATTGGATTCAATTCTTCAGTCTGGTTTTCGTTCATTTTATTTCCGATTGGTTGCCGTGGTTGATTTCAACAGCATGATTCGCGCAAACAGACATTGATGAACTGTTGCACCGTTAGTAAGCGTCAAAAAGCAAATCGCCACTCGGCGGATGCCGTTGGCTCACATACTGATTGGCGTCGCGTGATTAACACAAACACAATTCGCGACGCTGCTTCGATCACTTGCTGTTTCCGAGGAAGTCCTTGAATCGGGCAAAAATTGTCCGCGAGGATCCGGAAAGCGGGAAGACCTGTCGCTAATGAGCCGTAATTCTTCGAATCAATTCAACTGTGTTGGCTCGCAAGGGAATTAGGATACCCGATGGCACAGTGGTTCGAAAGGGAAAAAGTATTTTATTTTGGGATTAATCGTGTGGGACCTAATTTATAGGCTGGCAGCCTATGCCACGAAAGAAAACAGGCTGGCAGCCTGTGCCACGAAAGAATACAGGCTGGCAGCCTGTGCAACCTAAGAAAATCGAAAGTCGTTTTCCGCTCGATGCATTAGGCTCTTTTTGCTAGGCCGTATTTCCAGATCGAATACAGTATTTTTGTTCCGGCTTTGATCGAGCCAGAAATGGTTCCGCTGATCTTGCTGGCTCCTGTTCGGCGACGATAGGGAACAGGAATTTCGAGGATTCGCAGTTTTTCCTGCAATGCCTTGATCTGCATTTCAATCGTCCAGCCGAAATTCGTATCCACCATGCGAATCTGATCCAGCTTTCGCAACCGAATGGCCCGAAACGGCCCCAAGTCGGTGTATTGGCCTCCCAACAGTCTGTTCATCAACAGGCAGGCAAATTTATTGCCGTAAACACTTTGGGCTGGCATGGCTCCCTTTTCCCTGGTCCCCAGCAACCGACTGCCCAGGACAAAATCGTGCGTGCCGGCCAAAATAGGTTGGACGATTTCCGGCAACAGATGTACGTGATCGCTGTAGTCTGCATCCAAAAAAACAACAATCGGGTCAG
>JBGSXT010000673.1:0-3453 GCA_041751295.1 Mariniblastus sp. | reverse complement strand
CGTAGTATCGGAACATGTAACGCCTGGCTCCAATGTGGTTGCTGTTTACAGCAGTTTTGATGCAGACAGTATCGATACCCTGAGCGTGCTTAAACTGAACGAACGACTGGTACGATTGACGGCCCGCGATCTTCGCAAACTGGAAACCAACGTCCCGCTGGAAACACTGAAGATTGTTGTTGATTTGGCAGTCGATATTGGAAAAGAGGGTCGCGAAGGCCAACCAATTGGGACCATGTTTGTCGTCGGCGATCACCGCCAGGTGATGGTTGAGAGTCGTCCCGGCGGCTTCGATGCGATGAGAGGCTATAGCCGCCGGGAGCGCAGCCTGATTGATCCAAAAGTACGTGAGGGAATTAAGGAACTTGCCCAGCTGGATGGAATGTTTGTCGTTGCGTCGGATGCCACCGTCGAATCATGTGCGCGGATTGTCGACACGTCACCAGTCGAATTGACGATGACCACCGGACTGGGATCCCGACATTTTGCTGGTGCCGCGATCAGTAAGAATACAAAGGCTATCGCAGTCGTCGTCAGTCAATCCAGCGGAACGGTTCGCATTTTTCAAAACGGCGAAGTCGTGCTGCGGATTGAACCGATGCAGCGCGCCATGAAATGGAAGGACTTCGATACCGACGGGTCCCGGGACGATGCGATTTAGGATCTCGGTACTGGCATGTTTGGGTCCAATCGTTGCAGAAACGGAGGCAAAACCGTTTTCGAAGTTTGGATTTTGTCCGCAGCGTCACCGTAATTCCAAAGCCAGGCAATCAACAGCCCTCCAGCAACCGTCATGATCAATGCCGGTGCCCAAACGTATTCGATTCCTCCGTTGGGTTCCAGCTGGAACAGGAAATTCAATGACGGGTAATCGGAAACGATCGATTGGTCGATTTTCGAAATCGCTATCGAGATTCCATTGTGAACCACGTGATACAGAACGCAGGGAATCAGGCTGCGGGTTTTGACGGCGATCAGTCCCAAAATGCAGCCAAGAAAGAACGTAATGATCGATTGCTGCAGAATCGAGTGGGCCGCGCCGAACAACAGACTGGATATCAAAATCGCTTTAACACTGCTGCCCATGGATTGCAGCCCCGAAAGAATAAATCCACGAAAAGCCAGCTCCTCAATGACCGCAGGAGCAACGGCCATCACCAGCAGAATCGCCCAGAATCCCGGTGCGTCTGCCATGATCGCCTTCATCACGTTTTCGAGAACGCTCAGATCACCAGACGGCGGATAAATCGTCAATACCCATTGGCTCAGCCAGGTGACCGCTGGATGTAGAAGTATCGCCGCGAGCACAGCTGCGCAAGCCACCGGAATCCGGCAGGACGCCAGTTTCAAACTTCGTAACGGTCGACGGGTCAAAAACATGGCCATCAGAATTGACGGCATGGCAACGGCCGCTACCAGAATGATCATTGTCTGTTTGGTGAACTCCAGCCAATTTACGGGTGGCGTCGCACCGAGACTGACAAAGAATTTAATCACTAGAATGACGACGCCACAGAGCAATGCGTGCCCCATCAGCGGCAGGTCGTTTCGTTCACGCATCACATGCCGTAACCAGACATTGACGCTGAAACGCTCGCTTGGACGGAAGATGACCGATTCGCGATTGAATTGATTGACAACCCAGCGAATGGCCAACCAACAACAGACCAGCGTGACGGCAACCACCGGCCCGGAAAACTGAAGGACTTCCGCTTGCCGTCCTTCGATCAGTCCTCGCAGCATCAGCATCAAACCGCTGACGGGAATCAGACTCGTTCCTAAGTCCAGTTTCGCCGCTGGCAACATCGGGATCATCATCAACGGCATCGAAATCATCATCAGCGGCACCAGGTAGTATTGTCCTTCCTTGCTGCTTTTGGCAAACGATGCGGCGGCCAGCGCCACGGCACTGAACAGTGCCGATATCGGAATCAACGCCAACATCAGCCAGAACAGCGAGCTGACAGGCGGTAGTCCGAGCGGCTCAAAATTGTCCGATTGACTTGCCATTTGGGCACCCAATCTGGAAATGACGTAAATCCCCGTAAATCCCATGCTGACCAGATTCAACAGCGATGTGGCAATGCTGAACGCCATGACGGTCAACAGTTTACCGATGGCAATTTCACTCCTCAGCGCCGGGCTGCTGAGGAGCGTTTCAAAAGTGCCTCGTTCTTTTTCGCCTGCGCAAAGATCAACCGCAGGATAAAACGCACCTGTCAGGGACCAGATCATTACGATGAACGGCAGAATCTTCGACCAGGTTGCCGCCTGTTTCCATCGCGCGTCGCCAATATCGGAATTTTCGATGACAAACGAATCCAAGAACGCTGCATTGACTTGATTGGACGCAAGCACCTGCATGGCAAGCTGCTGGCGATAACGGTTAAGCACGCTGGTAATGCGTACCAACGCGAGGCTGGATTTTTCCTGCGCCGAATTGCTGAAGACGTAAATTCGCGGCAGCCGCAGTTGCTCTCGGCGATCGGACAGCGAACGGGTAACATCGATCGGCCCGGACACAATCACAGCCAGATCGGCTTTACGGGAAATCAACTCCTGGGATACCTGCTGGTCAAAAATTTTTCTGCTTTTTATGGACCGCAACTGTCCGTTAAATTCTTGCATGTGCGACAATAATTGGCCACTGTCATCGTCCACAAGCACTTCCATTGCAGGACTGTTTGTTTGCTCGAGCAGTTCATGATTGATGGCCCCGTCAACAACCAGTTGTGGCGATGCCGGCAGATGATCCGCGCCGATCAGCCAGATACGAGTTTGCTGCGGACGGGAAAACTGCGAAACCTGCAACATCGCAATCCCCATTAATGGGTACATCAGCAACGGCAGTACCAAAACGGTGAACAGCGTTCGTCGATCACGCAGCTGGTCACGCAGTTCGCGTCCGAGTATCAATTTGACGTTACGCCATTTCATCGTGACTGCCTGCAGACTAGCGGGGATTGGGGGTGCAACTCATTTTCCGATTTGGAAATCATCTGGTAGAACAACTCTTCCAGATCAGGCTCAGCGAATTCAATTGACAATTCGTCTTTCGTTCCGGCCGCCAGTATTGAACCCCGGTGCAGGATCGCAACCCGATCGCATAGCCGCCGCACTTCCGACATGTTGTGCGACGAAAAGATGATGCATTTGCCGTGATCCCGCAGCGTTTCGATCGTATTCAAGACCTGCCGAGTGACCAGAATATCGAGGCCAGAGGTCGCTTCATCAAAAATCAGCACGGGAGGATCATGGATAATCGCTCGGGCGATAGAGACTTTCTGTTTCATGCCCGTCGACATTTTGCTGCCGAGGAGATCGCGGATTTCGTTCATTTGAAATTTTTCGAATATGGACTCCATTCGAACCAGCAGCGTTTCCTGATCCATTCCATACAACAGTCCAAAATAGCGAACTAATTCCCAGGCCGTCATGCGGTCATAGATGGCC
>JBGSXT010000672.1:0-5603 GCA_041751295.1 Mariniblastus sp. | reverse complement strand
ATAATTGGGGAACCAACCAGTTCATCAGTCGTTTCTTTTACGGTCATCTTGATCCTGCGGCGAACCTGATTGCCGGTCAATTCAAGGACTACGAGTTTGCCAGTTTCAGAAACATTTTCGATTTTCAGACGAGTACCGTAGAGCACTTGTTGACTGTTCATCAAGGGTCTCTGCTGGAAATCGATCTGATTCCTTGGGCGAACGCCAATATTGAGATTGCCAATGTAGATGTCGCGAAAAGCACCGAATTGAACGACTTCATTATTCGCAATTTTTATCCCAAAATCATTCAACACGGATATATCTTCCAGCAGGACATCAATATACCGGTGCATTGGTATCTGTTAATGAGCATGTATCTGTTACGGGAATACGTGCAGGTCGATTTCCACCGACATCCATCGGCCTGGCTATTTCGTGTGGACCGAGAAATAACCGGGGACGCAGCCGAATCGTGTATCCAGACGATGCATAATATGAATGAAACAGACGTCCTGGAAACGTATCTGGCCTGCCGGTCCCATTTTCCGATCGAATTTCACACCATCATCAATCACTGTTTTGCATATTGTTTCCTCGAAAAATTCCAAGTCGGGCGATTCGTCAACGTGGAGAAATTACTGGAACATTTCGAAATCAATATCGACGGCCCGCCAGCAAGCAGCATCAAACGGCTTGGCGGCGAGCTGGGGTTGATCGCTTAAGTCACCCAACAAGTGTCAGTTTACCTGTAGGGCGAATTGGATCAGTCGGCGATTCGACCAGATCCGTGGCGGTCAGATAAATGGTGGAATTCAGACATCAATCGCAATCGTGCAGCCGGACAGAAACGTCCGCCAGATCTGATATTTGGGATTGTTCAGTTTGACGGACAACAGGGGATTGTGGCGCGGGCGACCGGGTTGCCGAACCAGTTTCATCCCCGCCTCGCGGGGCGTGGCGTCGCCCTTTCGGCCATTGCATTTCAAACAGCAGCAGACGACATTGTCCCAGTTTGTTTTTCCACCCCGGCTTCTAGGAATTACATGGTCGAAGCTCAGCTGGCTGAGCGCGCTCGATTTTCCACAATATTGGCAAGTGTTGCTGTCGCGGGCAAACAGATTGCGTCGGTTGAATCGAAGCATCAACTGGGGAACGCGGTCGTAGAAATTCAGTCGCACGACTCGCGGCACCATTAAAGTAAAATTGACACTGCGAATCCAGTCCGCTTCATGATTCCAAGTTTCCGGATCGGCATGAGCAAATTCGCTCATTTCCAGCCAAGACGGAAAATCGTAATTGAAGTATTGGCCATCTTCGACATGGATGACTTCGGCCAAATCTCGGTACAGCAGAACCAAAGCCCGCCGCACTGAAACCACATGCACGGCCGAATAATAACGATTCAGCACGAGAACGCTGCCGTTCAACGCCGAACTTGGTTGACCCGTCTCCATTCAAAAATTCCGAATTCAGTCAGCTCCCGCCAACCTTTACAGCGTTTTCAAGTGTTATGAACCAGTCGCATGTCGACGACACTACAGCGACCGACATCACTACTCTCTTTTAATATTAGCACAAATCACCGTTTCTTCAGTTAAAATTCTGTTCTACCCTGGGAATTTTGCTTGCAGTGCGATTCTTTACCGCGTTACGATATCAGGCAAGCCTGTTGATGATTCCTTAACAGATGCAATTTCACCCCTTTGAGGACTCGAAATGATTCACTATTCCTGCGATCGATGTGGCAAAAATATCGATCCTGAACTGGAAGTCCGTTTCATTGTACGAATAGAAATTCAGGCATCGTGTGAGTCTCCCTGCTTCAGCTTCGATGATGAATGTGACCACCTGATGGAGTTGAACGAAATACTGGAACGCATGGATGACGCTGAATGCGAAGCGATCGGCGAAGAGGTCTATCACCGTCGCAAACATGATCTGTGCAGCAGCTGTTATCAACATTACCGCCAAAATCCGTTGGCCATGGAACCTCAAATCCCGATCGTCTTCAGCAACAATTAATTGGCCCAGTGTGGTGCGACGCTCCGCCGTCGCAAAAAACCCAACGCTCCGTTACTGCAGAAATCACAACGATCGAGCGTTGTGCCACCATATTGGACGCCCCACGTCGCCCGCGTTGGCGATGCCTTGTTGGCACAATTGGCCGTTGCTAGAATCGCCTATTTTCCAAAGCCGGATTGAGCATTATCGAGTCGAACATGAAAATTGCAGTCTTGGGCGGCGACGGCACTGGTCCCGAAGTTACTGACGAAGCACTCAAAGTCCTGAAGGCCATTTCAAAACAGGACGGTTTCAAATATTCGCTCGAACACCTCGATTGGGGCAGCGAACGATTCATGCGGACCGGTGAGATCATTCCCGACGGCGGTTTGGAACAACTGCGGAAGCAGGATGCGATTTTTCTGGGAGCCGTGGGACATCCCGACGTGACGCCCGGCGTCATTGAAAAGGGCTTGCTGCTGACATTGCGATTTCAGCTTGACCAATACATCAATCTGCGCCCGGTCAAACTGTATCCGGGAGTCGAGTCTCCCTTGGCAGGCAAGACGCCGGCCGATATCGATTTTGTGGTCGTGCGTGAGAATACGGAGGACCTGTACGCCGGTATCGGCGGATTTCTAAAGAAAGGGACAGCAGACGAAGTCGCGACGCAAACCGCAATCTATACTCGAAAAGGCTGCGAACGCTGGTTGCGATGGGCTTTTGAGTACACTCGGAAACGAAACAATCCGGCCGGCAAAAAATTGACGCTGGTAGGAAAAACAAATGTACTGACTTTTGGCCACGATCTGGTTTGGCGGACCTTTCAGGAGGTCGCGCCCGACTACCCGGATGTCGAACCCGATTACAACCATATCGATGCCTGCTGCATGTGGATGGTAAAGAATCCCGAGTACTACGATGTGATTGCCACGACCAATATGTTTGGCGATATCATTACGGACCTCGGCGCGATGATTCAGGGGGGCATGGGAGTGGCCGCTGGAGGAAACATCAATCCTGATCCTGGCGGCACCAGCATGTACGAACCGATGGGCGGCAGCGCGCCGAAGTATACAGGGCAGGGGGTCATCAATCCGATCGCTGCCATCGGAGCCATGGCCATGCTGCTAGAACATACCGGCCAACCGGATTCAGGAGCCAAAGTTCTCAAAGCCATCCAAACCGTTACGGGCACAAAAATGAAGTCTCAAAATGCCGGTAAAATGGGCTTCTCGACCCAACAGATCGGCGACCTGGTTTGCCAGTCGTTGTAAGTGCGCAACATTCGCGGGCAGGCAGCTTGCGCTACGTTCCCCAACCCTGACAATTGTTCCACTCCGATTTTCGCGTAACGCAATTCCATTGGAATAGTAGCGTCAAGTGTACGGCTAATACGAGGGATTTTTTTCAAGTTGGCGCGTGGGATTAAAATTTCAATTTTTCAGGGGAAGAACAAACATGTTTCGTAAGTGATGCTCGAGGGGTTTTTCCGGTTCCGTTGTTCCTGGACCATTTTCATTGTTTGGTGTTCAGCGGATCGGCTTGTTTCTGTTGATGGTTGGCTTGCTGGTTCCGGCCAGTGCCTTTGGACGTCAAGAAGGCAGTCCACCGTTTAACGATGATTGGAATTCGAGTGGTTCCGGCCTTTCGTTTCCATTCAATACGACGGGAAACAACGTTAATGCGACGCTTCAACCGCTGGAACAGAATACGGACGCAATTGGCGCGTCGGTTTGGTGGTTTTTTCAAGCGCCCGAGACTGGATCGGTGACCATCAACACGTTGGGCAGCGACTTCGATACAGTCCTTCACGTTTTCACGGACTTCCAGAATGGATTCGGCAACTTTACGTTTGTTGCCTCGAATGACCAGTTCGACGGTGATCAAAGCCAGGTCACGTTTGAAGTAAACGCTGGACAATGTTACGAAGTCCGCGTTGGTGGATTTATGGATGGCTCAAAAGTCAGCCAGGGAAACATATCTTTGCAGGGTTTTGTCGATACACCAGAAAACGACGATTTCGATAACACCATCGGTTTGAGTCTGCCGTTCAATATCACAGGGACCAATGTCAACGCAACGGTTCAACCGGATGAACAGAATCTGGATTTCACGGACGCGACCGTTTGGTGGACTTTTCAAGAACCATCCAGTGGGATGGTCACCATCGATTTGGCGGGCAGCGATTTCGATGCGATCCTGCACGTTTATACAGACTTCCAGAATGGATTCGGCAATTTCACGTTGGTTGAAGAGCATTTCTTTTTCGAAACACAAAGCCCGGTGACCTTTCCAGTCAACGCCTTTCAATTTTACGAAATCCGGGTTGATGGATTCAACGGCTCTGGAATCAATGGACCCATGGGTCAAATCCAAATGACAGGATCAATCGCATCGGTCTTGCTGGGTGATGTCAACCTGGACGGAACGGTAAACCTGCTTGACGTTTCACCGTTTGTGACCCTGATTACCAGCGGCGGATTTCAATTGGAAGCAGATATCAATGGCGACGGCGTCGTCAGCCTGTTGGACGTTGCACCGTTTGTTCAAGTTTTGACGGGCGGGTAATCAACCCCGGCAGGCGTGGCAGGGCGTTGTCAGTTCCATAACGGCTGGTGACCGTCAATTAACAACCCCAACGTGATCTCGTGGATCACAAACTCGAAAGGCATCATCCCCGGATGATGCCTTTTTTCGTTCGGGACCCAATGTCAGGATTCTCGATCAGTTGGCGGAGTCGATGGTGTTGGTTAAGATATTTGAATGGAATCAACTTTTGAAACCCGGTTGGCGGTCAGCACAATGCGCGCGACGCAACGGATTTACGCAATGCTTGGCAATGAGAATCTTTGGAAGGTCGCTGCTGATTGCCATGATTTGTTTCAGCGATCGAATATCCCGCACTCGATTTGCGGCGGCGTGGCTGTCTGTCTGCACGGCTACCAACGGAACACAACCGATGTTGATTTGATTATCCGCCAATCGGATTCCGAAACGATCAGACAGTTACTGCAGGTGGAAGGCTTCGTCTGGGACGAGACGAACAAAGAGTATCGAAGTCCCAGTGGCATCGCCGTGCAGTTCTTGATTGCGGGGGAGAAGGCCGGCAAAGGATCTGAGGTGACCATTCCGGGGCCCTTGGGTGAGTTGAATGTGGAGGAGCGGGAAGGACTTTTGGTGGTGAGGCTGTCCCGCTTGATTGAAATGAAGCTGGCCAGCGGCTTGGGGAACCTTCGCAGGACCCATAAAGACTTTGCAGACGTTGTCGAACTGATCGCGATACGCAAACTCGATGGCTCCTTCGCCCGCTACCTGCACCACTCGTTGCGCCCGACCTTCAGGGAACTGGTGAGAAACGCCCAAGCGGATTTGGTTGACTAGGAAAACAGCGGCTGGCGCCCAGCGGCTATTGATGGACCTTCGCGAATGGCATTAACCCTTGTCGTTGGTTAAGCTGTTTCGTGGGATTCAACTCTTGAATCCCTGTATTGGCCGAGCGGAACCAGATGGCGAACAACGAAGATAACACCGGAACATCGATCAGTCTGTTGGAGCAGGCTCGGGGCAACGCTCCCGAGGCATGGCGTCAACTGATCGACATTTACACTCCACTCGTT
>JBGSXT010000671.1:0-6332 GCA_041751295.1 Mariniblastus sp. | reverse complement strand
TCCTCGAATATTTCGCGGCGATACATTTTCAAGCCGCAATTATGATCGTGCAGTTTGACGCCCGACAGAAAACTCACCAGCCAATTGAACACCTTCGAAGGCCAACGTTTGGTGATCGGGTCCTGACGCTGCTTTTTCCACCCACTGACAACGTCGAATTTCGGTTCCATCGCATCCAGCAAATTTGGAATCTCAGCCGGATCGTCTTGCAAATCGCCGTCCATCGTGACGATGTATTGTCCCGTCGCAATATCAACCCCCGCCTGAATCGCTGCTGCTTTGCCGAAGTTGCGACGAAATTTCAGGCATTGAACACGTGGGTCATCCCGCGCGATCCGGTTCATCTCGTACCAGGTCCCGTCATCGGAGCCATCGTCCACAAAAATGATTTCGATATCCAACTCGTTTGCCAATGCCACCGCGCAGATTTCCCGATGCAATTGCTCGAGTGAATCGACTTCATTAAATACCGGTATCAGGACGGTTATTTTAGCCAAGTTATTCTTTTGCGGATTGAGGATTTTGCATGTCCGTTCGCCAGGCAAGATAAATTATACCACTACACAGTAATTCAGCGGACATCCACAAGATTCGAATCAGAATCGCAGAAATTATCGCAATTCCGGTCTCGAAGCGGGGGGCGAGCAGTGGGATCATCACTAACTCTCGAACTCCGATACCGCCCGGGATCAATGACACGAAACCCACGACGGTTGACAGTGAAACGCACGCCAACGCCAATGGAAAATCACCGATGGTGGTGTTCGTGCCTGGCAGGCTGGCCAAAACCAACCACAGGCTCAGCCCGTTCAACAGCCAGGCGACCGTCATCACACACCATCCAAAAATCATCGTCCTGAGTCGCAAGCTGGCAACGGACACTGACGAGGCATCACTGGCAAGCCTGCCGGTAATAAATCGAAAAACGGGGGGCCATGTCAGGCATCCGAATACAACAGCCATGCCGATGGCTGTCCATTGCAACGCCAGTTGATCGCTGAATCGGAACGCGATCAGGATGCTGGCAATAACGCTGCCGACAAATATCCATGTCAACGTTTCCACGAAAACGCTTGCGGCCGCTGGGCCGATCGCTATTTCTTGATCCCGGATTACATCCGTGCGAATAACGACGACCATTGCCTTGCCGGGTACGTACTTGCCCAATTGACTAAGGAAAAATGCTGTTAAAGTTCGACGCCAGGACGGTCGGCACCCAAAGTCAACAAGAACTTTTTTCCAAAACAGACTGGCCAGCCACAAAGCTACGATGTAAGCGGCCATTGCAAGTGCCAGCAGCGAGTAATTTAGACTGTTCAGTTGAAAATCGACGGTCTGAATCTGGTGGGCAGAACTAATAACGGTGTACACCACGGCAGCGACGACCAGAATCGCGGCCAGCAACCGGAAATATGTCAGCCAATACCGTTTTTTTCCGTCCGATTTTTGTTCCATGCTCGCCATCAAGTCACCGGCCGAAGAAAAATTGGTTTCGTGGCCAATTCCTGAATCCATGTCAAAAATTCGTATTTACGCTGGCCGGTCAAAATGCGTAGGATTACTCGTTAACCGAAAAACGAACACTTGGAGCGGTACCCATGAATGGATTTTTTGCGACGCTGTTGTCGTTGATGATGACGGGAATCGCCGTCAATCAGCAACCCCAATCCTCGCAAAACCCCTTGGTTCCTGACAACAAACCCTCAGTCGCACTGTTGGGGAAGTATCTTTTGGTGATCGACGATAGTCTGGTCGATAGTCTGATCGCTCAAGGCTATCTGAGTTCCCCCATCAATCTCGACGTCCGTTCCAGCATCGACCATATCGTATTTCACAACAGCGACCGAAACAGCCTGCGCACCGATATTGAACCGGTCAGTATTCAGCCTCTGTCGCCAGCTGCGGGCAGTCTCACGCTGCAGTTTCTGCTTACTGACGAGGACCTTCGTGCGATGAGGGAACGGGGACTGCGATACATCATTCCAGCCAACGATCGGGGGCGATTCAGCGAAGTTGCCGTGTTGTATGATCCGCCCAACCGCAGCACTGAGACCCGTCCTTTTAACGGGAATCAGGTTGATATCGCCAATCAAGGACAGGTCGTCAATAGACAGGAACCGTTCATTGGCCCGCAATTGCCCGACAATTGGGTGTATCGCAATCCGTCAAGCCTGCAATTGCAGACCAGCGAAGACTCGTTTCGCGCGCGGCTCGGGTCCGTGGCTACACGCCAAAATAGTTTTGATACCGCGCGCAACCAAACGGCTGATGTCGACCCTCAGGCGCAGGGGAATCCCAATGCGCAACGCTATTCGACCACGGATATCGCTCCAAGGTTGGATCGCGGCAATGGATTCGTCGCGCCTACTGAGTGGGCGGTCGATCCACGCAATCGACAAGATGTCGACCTTCGTGTTGCCCAACAACGTGAATGGGAATTGGCACGGGAAAACGACGAACTCAAGCAGAAACTGCGGGATATCGACGCTTTTCAGGCTCGCGCTAAGCGCGCGCCGCGATTCGCTTCGGCGGCAAACGCTCCTTTTCGTGATGAATACGAATATCCGTACTCTCCCGATGCGCGGCCACCGATCGGCAATCCGACTGGCAGTTTTCCAAATCGCTACGCGGATGAACCGGTGATTGTCAATTCATTGAATCAGACTGCTGTTAATCAGTTACCGCCCGATCGAATAGCTGCGACTCCTCGTCCAACTAACAAGTTGTTGCCGTTTGCAGTCGCCGTCACGGACGCGAATGATTCGACCTCTCCAACAGTGAACAGTATGCCACAGACCATCGATCAGAAAATCCTCGCCGATAATGAGCTGACACAAAGACAGAATCGAGCTTTATGGTTTATCATGCTTTGTTCTGTGGGCTTGAATTTTTACCTGTCGTGGATCTCGCGTGGATTTTATGTCAGGTATGAAGAACTTGCCGAAGAAATCCGGGAATCGTTTACTGCGACGAGCTAATGCCGATCGCAGCATGTCACTGAATTTCTGAAGGAATGATATTTGCGCCTGTTGCCTGCCAGTGATCAGACTGCTGGCAAAAATTCGATCTTTACAGATTCGGTGAAGATCGGCAGAATACCCACGAAAATTTTATCTGAATGCTGCGAATGGAATGCGGCATCAATTTTTGATCACGACGGCAAGGAGTGCTGAAAGTGAATGTTACGCGATGGATCGCCGCGACAGTTGTCTGTCATTCAATTTTATTTGCGGGACTGCTGGCCAGCTCCCAGGCCCAGACGAAAGTCGTCCTCGTCGATATCGGGCAGGTTTTCAAGAACCATCCGCAATTTACTGCGGGATTGGCTGAATTGAAGTCACAAGCGGATCAATTTCAGGCTGAAGGCCAAGCAATCCAACAAAAGCTGATCCAGGAAGCCGAAGAGCTGGAAACCTTCGAAAAAGAATCCGACGAGTATCGCGATGCCGAAGCCCTGTTGGCCAAGAAATCCGCGACGATGGAAGTTGATCAACGATCAAAAATGCGTGACTTGTTAAAGCAGGAAGCTCAGTTGCATTTCGACACTTACGTTGAAATTTCCGAGGTCGTTTCGCAGTATTGCCAAGAGTTCGGCATCCAGCTGGTATTGCGGTTCAATCGCGAAGAGATGGATCCCAACAATCCGAATTCGATCATGCAGCGGGTCAACGGCGGTGTTGTGTTCCATTCGCAATCGGCCGACATCACAAACGCCGTTATCCAGCGGATTGCCCAGGGCCGTCGTCAGGCAGCCAACTCTGACGTCGAAAACCGTTAATTGAAACTTCTCGAATCTTTGGAAAGTCAAACCGTGCATCGCAATCGACTTCAAACGACAATCCGCCAGAACGCAATTCTGTCTGGACGCGGTTATTGGAGCGGTCGCGAAGTGCAGATGGAATTCTGCCCGGCTGATGAAAATAGCGGGATCGCTTTCGTCCGGACGGATTTGCCCGGCCAGCCGCGAATTCAGGCCAACGTTCTCAATCGTGTCAAAGGTCCACGGCGTACCACGCTGGTGACTGGCGGAACCTGCGTAGAGATGGTCGAGCATGTTCTGGCCGCTCTGGCCGGATTGAAAATTGACAATTGCGAAATCCGCGTTGATGAACCGGAAATGCCCGGTTTTGATGGCTCGTGTTCCGATTTTGTCGAGTCATTGATCCGTGCTGGAATCGAAACGCAAACCAGCCCGAAGACCGTCTGGGTGATTCGAGATGTGATTCGCGTCGGCAACGAACACTGCTGGATTCAATCCGAACCCAGTCCGACCGGCCAATTTGAGCTCGGTTACCAATTGAATTACTGGCAACCGTCGATCGGCCAGCAGGAATTTTCCTGTGTCATCACTCGCGAGCGGTTCCAAAAGGACATCGCCCGCGCTCGAACGTTCGTGTTAAAATCGGAAGCGAACCTGTTGCAGCAACAGGGGCTCGGACTGCATGTTTCGTACGATGATATTCTGGTCTTTGACGATTCGTTTGGCCCGATTGGCAATGAACTGCGATACACCAACGAATGTGCTCGCCACAAAGTGCTGGACATGATCGGCGACCTGGCTCTGGTCGGCGCTGATATTGAAGGACGCTTTACGGCGTATCGCAGCGGTCATCAACTCAATGCACAAATGGCAAATGCGTTAATTAACCACGCCGAAATTTTTTCCGGCTATTTTGATTCGGTCAGGAAATCGGCCTAGCTTCGATAGTGAACCATCGTGGAAATCTACCCCATAAATCAATCGAATGTCGGTCCGAAACGGGAACCCCGGCCTCCGCAGATTTCGAATCTCGCCAGTGTCGATCCCAATGCGGAAATTGGTGACGACTGTGACATTGGGCCATTTTGTGTGATCGGTCCGAAGGTGAAAATCGGTCGTGGAACCCAGTTGATCAACAGCGTTTCCGTGTTGGGTACCGTTACGATTGGAGAAGACAACCGGATCTCACCGGGAGCCGTGATCGGTGGCGAACCTCAGGATATCAGTTACAGCGGAACCGCTACGGAAGTCATTGTTGGCGATCGGAACATTATTCGCGAGAACGTGACGATCAACCGGGCCTCGGAAAAAGAAGATGGATTTACAATCGTTGGCAGCGACTGCTACATCATGGCTTGCGCCCACATTGCCCACGACTGTAAAATCGGCGATCGGGTGGTTCTGGGCCAGGGATCGATGCTCGGCGGCCACGTTCACGTCCATCATCACGCGACCATCTCCGGCTGCGTCGCTGTATCGCATTACGTATCCATCGGCAGCTACATTTTCCTGGGTGGTTCCAGCCGGGCGTTGCAGGATATTACTCCGTTCATGCTGTCGGACGGCAATCCGGCCAGACCACGGTGCATCAACATCGTCGGCCTGAAACGAAACAACTTCAAAAAGAACGTGATCGAAGCGATCGATGAAACCTACCGATTGCTGTATCGTTCCCGAATTGGTTTGGACAACACGATTGAAATTCTGAAAAGCAAAGGACAACTTGTTCCCGAGCTGGAATACTGTCTGGAATTCGTCCGAAACAGCCAGTCTGGTCGACACGGTCGTGGGCGGGAAAAGCGGAAAACAGCCGCATGAACCAATTGCGAATCGCTGTTATCGGCGCTGGTCATCTGGGCCGAATTCACGCCAAACTGTTGCCGCAAGTTGAAGGGGCAACGCTGGTTGCCATCGCCGATCCCAGTCCGGCTGTGCAACGCGAGTTGATTGAAACTACTGCGGTACCGATTATCAGTGATTACCGAAAAATCGTTGACGAAATTGACGCCGCAATCATTGCCACACCGACTCGCAGTCATTTCGATATTGCAGCTGACCTGCTATCCCGTTCGATACATTGTCTGATCGAAAAGCCGATCACGGATTGTCCCTACCAGGCCGTCCAGTTGGGGGGACTGGCTGAACAGCACAATTGCGTTTTGGCCGTTGGACACGTTGAACAGTTCAATCCAGCTGTGCGAATGGCGTTCCAAAGAGTTGGCGAACCGAAATTCATTCAGACCTGCCGCGCGAGCGGATACACTTTCCGCTCGACAGACATTGGCGTGGTCCATGATCTGATGATCCACGATATTGATCTGGTCAATACAGCGTTTCCAGGGCGGATGATTGAGAGTCAAGCCTGTGGATTTTCCGTGTTTGGCGGACATGAAGACATTGCCCAGGCCCGTTTACAATTTGACTGCGGTGGTGTGGCGAATCTGACGGCCTCCCGTTGCAGCTTCACGGCCGAGCGAAACATGCAGATTTTTGGCACCGATGGTTTCGCCTCGGTCGATCTGGCAAACCACAAAATAAAATCGATCCGATATCCTCGCTGGCTTAAGCAACG
>JBGSXT010000670.1:0-3180 GCA_041751295.1 Mariniblastus sp. | reverse complement strand
CAGCGGTCCCTGAAGTCCATCTCCCCACAGCACCATGTCTTGGAACGATTTCGCTCCAGCGACGCGTAAATCCCAAATCAATAGGTTCATGCCCTGATTGACGTTTAATTTCCGTTCATTGGGATCCAGCTCCGCAACTTTCGGCTCGTCCGTTTTTTTGCCGCCGCCAGGTTGGTGTTTGAATACAGCCACCTCTACATTTTGGGCATCCGTAATGGTCAGCGTCGCTTCAGCTTCCTGGACCGGCTTGTCTTTCACCCAAAAATTCAAATGCACGCCAGCGGCAATGTTTTGACCAGCAGTTGGACTTGGCGGACCCGCGCCACCCGGAATTCTGTATGTCGGTCGGGGGACAAAAAGTTTCAAGGGTTGCGACATGACATCGTCGGTCCATTGATGCAACCGGCTCAGGTCATCCAGAATCCAGAAGGAACGCCCCTGGGTCGCTACCAACAGGTCGTCATCCTTGATCGCCAGATCGGTGATCGGAACGACCGGCAGATTGCATTGAAACGGCTCCCATTGCTGCCCGTCATCGAAGGAAATGTACAGTCCGGATTCGGTTCCCGCATACAACAGACCAAGTTTCTTTGCATCAGCGCGGATCACCCGGGTGAAGTGTTTCGGATCGATTCCCGAAATGATTTTCGTCCATGTTTCACCGTAGTCAATCGTTTTGTACAAATAGGGTTTGAAGTCGTCCAGTTTGTATTTCGTGCCCGCGACGTAAAGTCCACCGGGCTCAGTAGGATGCGGTTCCACACAATTGATTTGCGTCCATTCGGGCATTTCCGGCGGCGTGACGTTCTTCCAGTTCTGGCCTCCGTCGCGAGTGATCTGCAGCAGTCCATCATCCGTACCGGCCCAAATCACGTTTGGCTCGAGCAGCGACTCGGCGGCAGCAAAGATCGTGCAGTAATATTCGACGCTGGTGTTGTCCTTGGTGATTGGTCCCCCCGACGGACCAAGTTTCGACGGGTCGTTGCGTGTCAGGTCTCCGCTAATTTGCGTCCAACTGCCACCTCCATCGCTGGTTTTGAACAGAACGTTGGCTGCGGCATACAGCGTTTTCGGATCGTGACGCGAAAAAAACAACGGAAAATTCCATTGGAAGCGATATTTGCCGTCGCCCGCGCCATGCCCCAACGGATTGTCAGGCCAAATGTGGATATTTCGAACCTCGTCAGTCTGGTGGTTGTATCGCGTCAGGTAACCACCATAAGAACCTCCATAGACTATTTCCGGGTCATTCGGGTCGGGAGCGATGTGGCCACTCTCTCCGCCCGCCGTCGGTTCCCAATCCTGTTCGACAATATTCCCGCGCCGGCTTCGATGCAGGATCCGCACGGTCGAATTGTCCTGTTGCGCGCCATAGACCCGATAGGGGAAATGATTGTCAGCCGTGACCCGATAGAACTGGGCCGTTGGCTGATTCAAATAGGTCGACCACGATTGACCCCCATTGTAGGAAACCTGCGCTCCGCCATCGTCACCAATGATCAACCGTTTCGGATCATCAGGATCGATCCATAAATCGTGGTGATCGCCATGTGGAGTGCTGATGGAAGCGAATGATTTACCACCATCCGTCGAACGCCAGAATTCGACGTTGAGCACATAAACTTCATCAACATTTTTTGGTCCGGCGTAAATTCTGGAATAGTACCAGGCCCTTTGCCTCAGCTTCCGCTCATCGTTGATGCGCGTCCAGTTCTTTCCCGCGTCATCACTGCGAAACAGGCCACCGTCTTCCGCTTCGACGGACGTCCAGACCCGATTGGAATCGACCGGCGAAACGGCAATTCCACAAATTCCGATTGTGCCTTCAGGCAATCCGCTGTTGCGGGTTATGTCTTTCCAGGTATCGCCGGCGTCGGTGCTCTTCCAGATTCCCGAGCCCTCGCCGCCACTTTCAAGGCTGTATGGAGTCCTGAGTACTTTCCAGGTCGTTGCGTAAAGAACACGGGGATTGTTGGGATCGATGACCAAATCAACAGCTCCTGCTTCTTCGCCGGCGAACAACACCTGTTCCCAGTCCTCTCCTCCGTTGCGGCTGCGAAATATGCCGCGCTGCTGGCTGGGACCGAACAGGTGGCCCAGCGCAGCCGCATACACGATTTCGGAATCGTTGGGATGAACGCGTACGCGTGGTATCTGGCGAGAATCCGACAAACCAATCGCGGTCCAGGTCTGGCCGGCGTCGTGGGATCGCCACATCCCATTGCCGTGCGAAACGTTTCCGCGCACCGTTTTTTCCCCGCCACCCACGTAAATCACATTCGAATCGGAGGGTGCGACTGCTACCGCGCCAATCGAACCACCAAAAAATCCATCAGATATATTTTCCCAGCTCGATCCGCCATCGGTAGTTTGCCAAACGCCACCTCCCGTAGAGCCCATGTAATATTTCATCGGATTGCCTCGAATCCCAGTTACGGCTGCTGACCGGCCGCCGCGAAACGGACCAATGCAACGGAACTTGAGTGCATCAAACAGGACCCTGTGCGCTTCGTCGGAATCCTGCGTGACGGGACTGGCTGACTGAAACGGAATGCAAAGAGAAACACAGCACGCCAGAATGGTACGTAGACGCATAAAGAAAGACTTTCAAATGATCAGTCGAATACAGGGGTTCGCGGAAAATGGCACTCAACTCCACAAAACGGATTCGACAAATTCCGTCCTGGATGGCAAATTCCATGGTAATCAAAAATCAGCACGAATCCATTTCAGAATGGCGTGGTCCAGGCTTTTGGTTGCAAAGTCTGCTTTCAGCCGAATGCCAGCGGCTCATGTTCCAGATCGACGATACACTTCGAACGAATAATCGAAATCATTTTTCGTGTCGGCTCCAAATCGTTCGGATTCGACCAATGTCCAGACCGCCCAGTCAATTTCCGGCAGAAACGTGTCTCCCGCCACTTCCGCGTGGACGCGAGTCAGATACATCGTCTGCACGTGGTCCAGTGCCGCCCGATAGATTTCGGCACCGCCAATCACAAACGGCTGATCATCGCCAGCGGCGACCGAAAGCGCAATCGCCATACTGCTGACGACCACCGCCCCCGGAAAATGGAAATCCCGGTTTCGAGTTACGACAATCATCGTACGATCCGGCAACAGCCTTCCGATCGATTCGAATGTTCTGCGGCCCAGCACGACATGATGCCCAGTTGTCAA
>JBGSXT010000669.1:0-1599 GCA_041751295.1 Mariniblastus sp. | reverse complement strand
AATCCAAGGGTCGATCGAACCCCTAAGTCAATGAACTCGTTTGGTAACAGGCTGAACCTTGTTCCATCAATGATTTCGGATGTGGCCAACTGAATCGCTACGCTGGTAAACGGCTCGTTCGCTTGCAGGTCGCTCAACGTTACCGTGATCGTGGGCACGGTAAAAAAGGAATACAGATTGGCCGTGCTGGAAACCACGCCACCAGCGGGAGCAGCGGTTACGATTGCGGTTGATTCCCCGATCGTGTTTTCATGAGGCTGCGGATAAAAACCGGAAAAAATATCCCAGCCGTACACGGCGTTGGGGCTGCCATTTTCACTCTCGAATAAGACATATTCCTGACCACCAACTCGGTTGGTGTTAATCGTCCCAAGGAAGATCAACAGTAATGTCGGAATCGCGTATCTAGTCGCCACTTTAGCTTTTTTCATGATTCGTCCTATCATTTTTTTGGAATACATTCCAAACGACAACAACTGCAACTGTGCCAATGGAACCAAGTCCCTTGAGTTGGCAAAATCGGCGCAAAATCCGGATGTTGCCATTGTTATAATAAGTTATTGAGACTGATTCTCAATACCAATAATGCTGTTTTAGCGATTGTCAGGGATGGCTGCAACCCTTGGCCGAGCATTTTTTTGGAAAATTTTTTTTGGCTGCTGTGACAAGTAACTTCGACCCCTATCGGGAAAGGACCGATGCTTAGAAATGTTCGGAAATCGATTCTGCGGACACTGGTTCGATCACTCCGCGCTCGGTGATGATGGCCTGAATCAACCGGGCTGGCGTCACATCAAATGCCGGGTTGTAGACGGAAATGCCATCCGGAGCAGTCTGCATTCCAAAGCCGCAGGTAATTTCTTCCGCCCCACGCTCTTCAATCGGAATCTGTTCGCCACTGGCGAGCGACAGGTCGAACGTGGTGCTGGGTGCGGCAATGTAAAACGGAATGTTGTGGGCATTCGCCAGGACGGCGATCGAGTAGGTTCCGATTTTGTTGGCCGAGTCACCGTTGGCCGCAATTCGATCAGCGCCCGTGACCACCGCCTGAACGCGTCCTTCTTTCATCACTTGAGCCGCCATCGAATCGCAAATCAGGGTCGCCTGAATTCCCCGCTGCTTCAACTCCCAGGCGGTCAGCCTGGCACCTTGCAACAGCGGCCGGGTTTCATCGACGTAGACATGCAATTCCCGACCTCGATCCTGGGCAGTAAAGAAAATGCTCAGGGCCGTTCCGTATTCGGCTGTTGCCAGACCGCCGGCATTGCAGTGTGTCAGCACGCCCGTCACGTCGGACAACAAATCGGCTCCATGTTTGCCGATGGCATGGCACATCCGCCGGTCTTCCTCGTGGATCGCTCTTGCTTCGAGCAACATTTGATCGAGCAAAGTATCCGCATCAGGCTGCTCGCCCAATTCATCAAACTTTGCGCGCATCCGATTGAGCGCCCAGAACAGGTTTACGGCCGTCGGTCGGCTAGCCGCAAGTTCAGCAACAACGTCCTCCACACGCGTCGACATTTTTTCCCGGTTGCAAAGCTGTAGGCCAAGTACGAATCCATAGGCAGCGGCAATTCCAATCGCCGGCGCGCCGCGAAC
>JBGSXT010000668.1:0-1911 GCA_041751295.1 Mariniblastus sp. | reverse complement strand
GTCCGGTACAGTCCGACGCCGGATGCTCCCATGGCAACAGCCGATTTTGCATCGGGCAATCCGTTAATGTTGGCTTCCAACCTCAATTCAACGTCATCGGCGGAAATCGCGGGCTGATTACGGTTCTCGGCCAGCTCATCTTTCAGGTCGAAGAATTCGCGTTCAAGTTTTCGATAGGCCGCGAGAGTCTCGGGGTTCGGATTGATGACGACGTTACCATCCCTTCCATCGACAACGATTGTATCTCCATTTTTGACATGGCGCAGAATGCCACTGATGCCCGAGACCGCCGGGATGCCCCGGCTGCGAGAGATGATGGCGGCATGACTGGTATCGCTGCCCGCCTGAGTGACGATTCCGCGCACATTCAAATCGGTCAGCGTCACCGCCTGGGACGGCAGCAGTTCGTTGGTGACGATAATCAGCGGGCCTTCGAACTCCGATTTCGTCAGTTGTTGGACCTTGGAAAGATGTTCGCTCAGCCGAACGACAACATCGCGGACATCATTCAAACGTTCCTTGAGGTATTCGTCGTCGGTCCGGGAAAAAATCGAAATGTACTCACCCAACAGCCGGTGCAGCGCTGCCGAGGAAGTCATGCGATCATCGACAATCCAGCTGCGGATTTTGTTGGTAAAGGCCGCGTCGCGCAGGATCGCGCGGTGGACGGCGAAAATCGCTGCCTCTTCGTGCCCCACCTGGGCGTCGACCTTTAACTGCAGAGCGCGCAAATCCGCTGCCGCTTTATCACGAGCGGTTTCATAGCTTGCCAGTTCTGCTGTGATCTCCGTATCGGCGAGACGTTTGGTGTCCGCGTTCACAAAGATTTCGTGGATCACATAGGCAGAACCGATCGCGATACCGGGGGAAACTGCGATGCCTTTCCGCATGTTTACAATTTACTGCGCCTGCCCGACAACAAGAACCTCAAAAGCTGACTCTTTTCCTCGTCTTCGTCGGGTCGAGGAATCGCAATTTGAATTCACCAGGCGCTCGACCATCGGACGCCTGAGTGGCCGTCAAACCAGCCTCCCTGCAACTCCAGGCTGTTGTTGTGGCAAACTGGGAGGCTTGTTATATTAGGGATCGCAAGTTGGGAGTCGATAGCGAGTCGATAGCGATTTGCGCGACCAACCTTCGCCTTCAAATTCCGCAGCACTGCATGGCGGGTATTGATCCATAATAAACAATGCGTTTTTCCCAAGTTGACAGAATTACGGATCTGCGTCCCGGTGAGTCCATTACCGCCGTGCGTGGTTTGTCGCTGGTCGAGGAGTACCTGAAAGATCATTTTCCGCGTTTTCCAGTCATGCCGGGTGTGTTGGTGGTTGAGTCGCTTTTTCAAGCCAGTATGTGGCTGGTACGTGTCACGGATGAATTTCAACATGCGGTGGTAGCACTCAGGAAAACCACCAACATGAAGTTTTCCGGGTTTGTGCAGCCGGGGGATCAGCTGATTCTGAACGCGACGATAAAATCTGTCGAAGATTTCAAGACCCGGCTAAAAGTCAATGGCAAGGTCAATGGCGAGGTGGTTGCGTCTGGGATGATCACGCTGGAAAGCTATAATCTGGCTGACCGGAATTTGGGAGCCCCGGCGACGGACGACTACATGAAACGGAGATTTCGCTTGACGTTCAGGCGGCTTTGCAATCAACTTCAACCGGATGGGCTATGCCGGTTCGTCGATGAACCCTGAATAGTGTATTGGATATGATTTTAGCGGGCCGCCGCTGGCGGCCCCGTTTTGTAATTTATGGGAGTGGTTTCGGATGCCGATTAACGAAGAGGTATTTGGTAAAGTCAGAGAAGCACTTGTCGATGCTCTCGGAGTGGATGATGACGAAGTGACAGAAGAGGCAACGATGGTCGGCGATTTGGGTGCCGAATCGATTGACTTTTTGGATATCG
>JBGSXT010000667.1:0-10876 GCA_041751295.1 Mariniblastus sp. | reverse complement strand
TTGGGCAACCGTTATGTGCCGGAATCGTTGTCGGAAGTCGAACGCCGGCATATCACCGCCACGCTCAATTCCAACGATTGGAACAAGAGCCGGGCCGCTCAAATTCTCGGCATCGAACGATCGACTCTCGACCGCAAAATCAAACGGCACCGAATTTCAAAATCGGAGTCATGATGAATCATGAACTTGGTTGCAAAGGATATGCCGATTGGCCTCGTGGATCGAAGGAGGAATCGTGTGACCGCCCGGGGCGACATCGCCGTCGAGGGTCCTTGATACATTCCCGATTGCGAAATCACTTCCCGCAGGTCGAGATTATATTAAGCAAAGCAGTTCCGATCGGCTAGAATTACAAACCGTGTTTCGATTTTGGAACCGATTTGCCAGTTCCTTGAAATTTTCCATTTCGACCTCCGACTGATCTTGCCATATGGCATTATTGGGCGGCGCATCGGTGTTTGGCTCGCCCCAATCTGAGTTTGAGTTTATCGAGATCATCCGACTCGGATTGCCCTCGAAAGTCATCGAGTGCGTCGTCAAGTCGTCTGCCGAAAGTGAAGAAGTCATTTACAGTTGCCAGCCGCTCGACCCGCTTGTGTCGGCCGATGCCGGTGTAATCGCGCCCTGAAACGCGCGTGGTTCTTTTCCCGGCTTGATCCCATCAAAAGCAGCGAGTTGTTTGCGGAACTTTCGAAAACCTTAAACCTGGAGAATCGGAATTGATTTGCCGATTCAGCAAAGTCCTGGTTACCGCAACGGAAATCCTGGGTGAACGGGACAAGGCACGGGAGTGGCTGCTGACCGGGAATCGAGCGCTTAATGGGGACCGCCCTATCGATCTGTTGGACACTGGAATCGGGTTCGAAGACGTGATGGATGTTCTTCATCGAATCGAATTCGGCGTTTACAGCTGAACATGGATATTTGGCGCATATGCCGATCGAAATACGAGACTTCTGCCTTCACGGAATACGGTGTGGAAAAAACCGGTGGGCGCTGGAATTACAAAGGGCAGGGGATGGTTTATGCTTCCGAAAACCTGTCGCTCGCAGCACTTGAATTGTTTGTGCATGTTTCGCCAGGAATCCTGCCTGCCGAATTGATTTCCATTCGACGCAAACTGCCTGACTCGATTTCAGCAGTCGAGATCAATGAAAGTCAACTACCGAAAAACTGGCGGGAATATCCGGCACCGAGCAAGCTGCAGTTGATTGGTACCGATTGGCTTCGGAGGGGGACGTCGCTTGTGTTGATCGTCCCCTCCGCGATCAATCCGCTGGAAAGGAATCTACTGCTGAATCCGGCGCACCCCGAATTCAAAAAGCTCAAGGAAGAAGCGGGACAACCGTTTCAGTTCGACCCGAGAATGTTTGGCAAGTGATTAACTCAATCTGCAGGAAAATTGCCCGCCGCGAGCGAATTCAAAGCGATTCCTTTCAAAAAGTTTGTTGCATTCCCGAAAAAAGCAGGTTCGCGTGTAAGAAATCATTCCCGAGCGACATATTGAGGTGATTCAATACATGAACGTTCAACATTTCGCTGTTCAAGCAATGCAACATGGACCTCCCAGAAACTCGCTATAGCCTGATTGCTCGCCTTGCGAGTGCTGAAGATGCAGACGCCTGGCAGGATTTTGTGCAAGCCTACGAGTCGGCAATCATTCGTTATTGCCGTTCGCGCGGCTTGCAGGATGCGGATGCCCTTGAAGTCGCCCAGGACGTTTTTCTGGTTGCCCATCGTGCGGCCGAAAAATGGGAGCCGTCTGGACACGCGGGAAGTTTTCGGGCCTGGATATTCGAAACGGCGCGCCGCAGTTGTCTGAAACTGGTTCGCAACCGCACGGCTTTGCCACGATCTTTGGGCGAAGAGTCGGTCGAGCAAGAATCGAGTGACGAAGACGACTCTGGCAGGGAATGGCAGAAATGGGCTTTCTACGCGGCGGCGGGAAAAGTTCAACGTGAAGTCAAACTCAGGACTTGGCAAGCGTTTTGGAAAACGACCGTCGAAAACATGGATCCCAGGGAAGTTGCCCGCGAGCTGGATTTGAGCGTTGGCAATGTCTACACCGCCAAGTGCCGGGTCATGGAGCGCATTCGTAAGTGTATTGACCAACTCACGATTCAGTAATGCAAGCCCAAAGCGAGTGAACTTGTGCAAGGCAAATTCAAAAGGAGACGAAAGATGAAGACGATTTGCAGCGAACTGCGTGGCGAATATCAATACCTGCTGTCTGGCAGCCTGACTCAGGATCGCGAGTCAAAATTGACGGCGCATCTTGACGACTGCGAGTCATGTCAATATTGGCTGGAATCGTCGCAAGGCAACCACGACGAATGGCAACAAGCGGCGGACATTCTTCGCTTGGGCGGACAGGTTGCAACCTCGCCGGAATTGGGGCGCACAGCCATTGCCGATTCTTCGCCAATGCAAGATCAGTCGCAATCGGAAACAAGGCTTCGTGGTTTGGAAAACCGCTACCTTGCGATCCTGGCTCCGAGCGATGACCCTCGCTCGTTGGGGCGAATCGGTGGATTGGAAGTTGTTGGATTGCTCGGGCATGGCGGTGCAGGAGTTGTTTACAAAGCGCTCGACACTGCGCTTGGCCGCTACGTCGCCGTCAAAGTCATTGATCCGACTTGCCAGAATCCAGAAGCGGCACGGACCCGTTTCGCGCGCGAGGCACGTGCCATGGCGGCCATTTCTCACGAGCACGTCGTTCCGGTTTACGGCGTTTCAGAGCATAAAGGGCTGCCGTATTTCGTGATGGAGTATGTCACAGGCGGAACGCTGGCGCGGCGACTTGAATGCGACGGCCCGCTGGGTGTGATCGAAACCGTTCGCGTCGGTATCCAGATTGCGCGGGGACTGGCTGCGGCACATCGACAAGGCGTCGTGCATCGCGACGTAAAGCCCAGCAATATCCTGCTGGACCCCGGAGTCGAGCGGGTCCGCGTCGCCGATTTCGGGCTGGCGCGCGCCGCGACCGATCACACGCAAACGGAAACGGGCACGCTGCTTGGGACTCCGCACTACATGTCACCCGAACAGGTTCGCTGTGACGAGATTGATGGCCGCAGCGATTTGTTCAGTCTGGGAAGCGTGCTGTACGTTGCCTGCACCGGCAAGACACCTTTCAATGCCGATACGGTTTACAGCCTGATGCAGAAAATCGCTAACGATGAACCGCTTCCGCCCAGCCACGGCAATGGCGAAATTCCCAATTGGCTGGATGCTCTGGTCATGCGGCTGCTGAGCAAGAATCCCGATTGCCGGTTTGCGGATGCCAACGAATTGGCCGATGTACTTGAGCGTGAATTGGCGCATCTTCAACAGCCGGAAACGACGCCCGCGCCAAGCCGCGATTGGATGCCTCCGGTACAAAGGGTTTGGTTCCCCAAACGCTACTTGACCGCAGCGCTCGTAACATGCGCGGTATTGATCGGCGCAGCGATGTGGACGGCTCAAGTAAACCACTGGTTCGCCGGTCTGGTCCGGCAGGAAGTACCCACTAACCAGCCGGAAAAACAGCTTCCGCTGGCAGCGGAATTGCAACCATGGGCGGACGAAATCCTGGCCCAAACGACACACAATCCGGTCGCTTTCGATATCGTTCCAAGGATGATCAAAGAACTTAGGCCCGATGATTCGCTCCAAGTCGCAAATGCGGTCTGGCCGGCGATCGGAGTCCCGGACGTCAAGACGGGAATCTTGAAAGCGTTTTATTTCCAGCAGCACCCGCAGGTCGTTAAAGGGCTGAACCTGGGAGCAGAAGACAACGACCCGACTGTCCGCGATTATGCGATGTCGTACATCCAACAGATTGCCTTGCGCCCGTTTGATCTGAACCCGAACGGTTATAAAAAGTGGTTTGAAGCCAACAAAGACGCATCACTGAAGGACATTTTTGCATCCGGATACCAAAGCCTTGCCGATAAAATTCGCGGTTCCGACTATCAAGTGGGTTCAACGGTGCTGCGGGAGTTCGGAGTCGACTTTGGGTCTTATAGAACTAAGACGTCTTATCCGGAAGAAATTGCTGCTGTCCAGGCAACGGATCTCGGTGACACTATTCTTGGCTGGTTTCTCAATCCTGACGGACTTGCAAGAGACGACGATATGATTGCCAGGTTTCCTTTCACGGAGGAACAAATCGACTCGAAAATTGTCCCCCGCCTTGATGACGAACTGCCCATTCGAACCATAACCAATCTGGCGATCGCAGCCGACCGTAAAGAACTTGCTCGTGAACTCTTGCTGCGTGCAGTGGCTGATGCGATCAAGCCAGAGGCAAACTACGATGACAAAAAGCTAATTCTGTTTCAGGCCTGCTTTGGCTTGGCCGATCTTGGCGACCCACAATCCATCGCTCCAATGATTGATTTGATGACCCAAACCGATAACAGGAGGGCGCAACAACAAATCAATTCGGCACTTTGCCGAAAGTCGTTGGGTGAATTCACGAAAGTGGCCTACAACGAATTCGCCGGTCCGGCCTGGTGGCATCAATGGTGGAACGAAAACCATGACGGATTGCCTGAATCCGCCAAAACCATGCAGCTTCAATCAAAACTGACTGAGGATCACAGCGGTTCGCATCCCGATTTCGAAACACACGACGGGCGGATGGCGATATTCCAGCAAGAGTACGAGAACTTCGTTGCCGGAAGGAATAACAATTTGACCTCGGCTGCAAGGAGTTTTTCAAAAGCTGGTGATCCGCGAGCCATTCCCTTGATGATCGCGGCTATCGAAGCGGACAACAGCTACGATACGGTTTACATGGTTGGCTATTTCGGAATGGGATTCGACGAAATGCGGCTGGTTGACTACAGCCAGTTTCACGACGGTGCCTGGTGGCACCGTTGGTGGAACGAGAACAAATCGAAGTTCGGCGAAGAAGTCGCATCGATGGAAATTCCCGTACTCCCGAAAACAGAACACGGCAAAAACTACACTCCGTTTCCGGACGATCTGGATATGCACGAAGGCCGAGTCGCTTTTTTGGAACAGCAATTGGAATCTGGCGACGTCGAGTTGACGATGTTGGCTGACTTGTTCAGCGAAAACGACGATCCGCGCGGGATTCCGGTCCTTATCGGTTTGATTGACGCATGGCCAAACCAGAAAGCGATTTACGATGTTGGCTATTTTGGACTTGGACAGGGAGCTTTGGGAAAACTGACGAAGGTAAAATACGACGAATCTCACGACGCGACCTGGTGGAAGGCCTGGTGGTTGACGCATCGAGACGAGTTTCCCCTTGCCGCCAACTGCGACATTCCAAAATTCGAAATTACTGAAAATGTCCTGGAACGCAAAATTCAACCGTCACCGACATCCGAATTGAAAACAGTAAAAGGCAATGACAGGCAAAAATACTTCCTGATTGGCGATCCTGAAAATCCACCGAACGATGGCTTCAATCTGCTGTTGGTTATGCCAGGCGGAGATGGCGGCAGGGATTTCCTGCCGTTCATCGAAAACGTCTCAAAAAATGTGTTGGATGAATCGTGGCTGGTTGCCGAGTTGATTTCCGTGAAATGGAACAAGGACCAACAGATCGTCTGGCCGAAAAACAGCGACACCGTCAAAGGATTGGAGTTTACAACCGCGCAGTTCGTCGAAAGCGTCATTGCCGACGTCAAGTCGCAATCGAAAATCAATCCGAAAAACATCATCACACTATCCTGGTCATCGTCTGGCCCGGCGGCTTACGCAATTGCGACTTCGCCGAACAAGTCCGTCACCGCCAGCTTCATTGCGATGTCTGTTTTCCGGCCACAGTTTTGCGATCCAGCTTACCAAGTCAAGGATCATCGCTTTTTCATTGCCCACTCACCGGAGGATCAAATCTGCCCGTGGGAGCAATCCCGTCTGGCGATTCGAACGATGATGAAACACGGTGGCAAGGTAACCGAGGCCAAATACGAAGGGGGGCATGGCTGGCATCCGGAATTGTTCCAGCAGTTGGGAACAGGGTTACGATCGCTGCTGGATCAGTAAGGATGGCATTCTTATTTCAGCCCAGTCGACTGACCCGCGGGCACCCCAGCTCAGTCTTCTGATTTCCTAAACATGCCGGCGCTTATTGTGACGAACGCCTGCCGACGCGCGAATCGACCTTCAACTTGACGATTGGACCACATTCCAGACGCGAAGTTTACTCGGCGCGATCCTGATTAAACAACAGCAATACAACGAAGCCGAATTGCTGCTGAACGCGCAACACGAAGGATTGCGAGCCCGCTCAGCACAGATCCCCGAAAGCAACCGCGACAAGATTCTCAACGAAGCCAACATCGGGTCGGCGCAACCGTACCGCGATTCCAAAGAAGACAACGCCATCAGGCTGGACGGATTCGGAATCTTGAACAGTCAGTCGCTCTCTTCAGCCACTCGCGCTTGCCTGGTCTCGTTGGGGAGCATCGTCAATTGTTTCAGGTCCGAAATGGAGAGGCAGGATTCGAAACTGACCGATCGTTCGCCGTCACACCATTAAAGATAGGCAGTCGACTCACTGTGGTTGCCGAGTCCCCAGTGGGCCATGGCCAGCACACACAGGTCGAACGGCAGAAAATGCGGTAACTGGCGCTCAAGATTTTTGGACAATACATCAATCGCTTCTTTTACGTGTATCATTGCCGATGGGACAAAGCCAATTAGGCGAGTCTTCTCAAATCCAAGTTAAAATTGTCATTTTTGGAATTGATGTCAACAAGAATCTGAACAGGATGCCATTCGAAGAATTTGCGGCACTATCGACCGTTTGCCAACCTGACCGCTCATAGCTGGCTCGTGGACCAAATTTGCCGATGTTAATTTGGGCAATTCAATAAATTCTGTTCACCTACTGGTTTCATCCGGCAAAAAATCCAAAACAAAAACATTCCGGTGATTTCCAGGAAATTTTTCCCCAAACAATGGTCGTTGGCGCAATAATTCCCGATTGACGCCAATACGGGGAAGGCTAAAACTACCAGCGTGGCTGTCGTGAGACTCAATCCAGGACAACGGACTCGAAAGATTTTGACCGCTATGACAAAAACAAATATGACGATTCCTCCCAAGCCAGCAGCCCGTCGTGCTGCTCTCGCTCCGCGAACTTTAGGTCCGGTGTCGGATCTCGAACGTCACCTTCCCAGCGAATGGTGGAAGACGCTCTTCAATTCGGTGTATCTAAAAACCGATGGCGATGTTGTCGAAAACGATTCCAATACGGAAAAGGAGGTTGACCTTCTTGTACGGGTTGCTGGGCTGGAACCGAATGATCGGATTCTGGACCTGTGCTGCGGTCAAGGGCGACATTGCCTGGAACTGGCGAAACGGGGATTCAGGAACGTGACCGGCGTTGATCGTTCGCGGTACCTGATTCGCTTGGCGAAACGGCGAGCGAAACAGCGCAAACTTGCCGTGACATTCCGCGAGGGGGACTGTCGCAAAATCCGGCTGAAAGATAGTGACTTCCACTGCGTGGCCCTGTTGGGCAATTCTTTTGGTTACTTCGATCGGGAAGAAGACGATCTGGCCGTGTTGGATTCGGTGACTCGGGCCTTGGGGCCGCGTGGCGGAGTCGTTGCGCTAGACATTACCAACGGGGACTGGATGCGTAAAAACTTTGTGCCGCGGAGTTGGGAATGGGTGGACCAGAACCACCTTGTTTGTCGCGAGCGATCCTGGTCGGCGGACAAAGCCCGGATGATTTCACGGGAAGTTGTCGTTCATGCGGAACGAGGCGTGATTGTCGACCAATTTTACGCCGAACGACTGTACTCCAGCGATTCAATCTCCGAACTGCTGGAACGGGCCGGCTTTACCCACATCCGGGAGCATGACATGGTCGAAGCCGATTCGGATCGGAATCAGGACCTGGGCATGATGGCCTGTCGATTTTTTATCACGGCAAAATCGCCACGGCGGGCCGTGAAAACCCCGAAAAGCAAATCGGCGTTCCCCAAAGTCACCGTACTTATGGGCGATCCCCGTTTGCCTGATACCTGTAAACGAGATGGACAATTCAATCCGGAAGATCTGGAGACGATCGAAAAATTGAGATCGGCATTGGAAGAATTGACTGATTACCAATTCACTTTTCTCGATAATCACGATTCGCTGCTGGCCGACCTGCGCGCCGACCGTCCTGATTTCGTTTTCAACCTGTGCGATGAAGGCTTCGATAACGATGCCTTCAAAGAGCTGCATGTTCCCGCGATGCTGGAGTTGCAAGGCATCCCCTACAGCGGTGCAGGCCCGGCGGCGCTGGGGCTTTGTTACAACAAATCGCTGGTGAGAAGCATCGCTGAATCGATGGGTGTCCCCGTACCGCTGGAGACCTATGTCGACCCAGGCGACCAGTCAGCGACATTGCCTTCGGTATGGCCAGCACTTGTCAAACCGACTTATGGCGACAGTAGCGTTGGGATCAGCCAGGATTCGGTGGTCGATTCTCCCGAATCTTTGATCGGGCGGATTGAAAGCATGCGCACTCAATTTCCTGGCGTGCCGTTGCTGATTCAGGAATTTCTCAGCGGCAACGAGTATAGCATCGGTGTGATTGGAAATCCTGCCCAGGGTTTCCATTTCCTCCCGCCGCTGGAGGTCGATTACAGTGAATTGCATCCGGAGCTGCCAAAAATTCTTGGATACGAATCGAAATGGCTGCCGAATTCCCCGTATTGGTCCCAAATCAAGTATCATGAGGCGACGTCATTGGATGAGGAGTCGATTCGACGCTTGAATGACTATTCCGGGGCACTATTCGAGCGACTTGGCTGCCGGGATTATGCCCGAATTGATTTTCGGGCCGACGCCGATGGGATTGTGAAGCTACTGGAAGTCAATCCGAATCCGGGCTGGTGTTGGGACGGAAAATTCAATTTCATGGCCGGTTTTTCCGGTTTGCGTTATGCAGACATGCTGCAGCTGGTGATCGAAGCTGCCCAGGCTAGATATGCCAATGGAGTCCACTGATTTCAGTAGCAGCTATGACCAGTTTCCGAAGGCCATTACCGGTGCTCCGGGAAAAGCCACCGAGGAATCGGATTGGCCGAGGACCAGTGCCTTGGACTCGGCGACCAGCGTTTGCTGCAATCGTCCAAACGAGTTATAGATTTTTGCGATCGGTTGACCTTCATCTACCGTTTGGCCGGGAACGACAAGAAAACGAATGATGCCGCTCGTCGAACTCACAGGACGGCTGGAGTATACCAAGTGTTTGCCCTGAACCTCGTGCGGTATTGTAAACATAAAACTCTCTTTGCTGTCGATCATGCCGAGTTGCGAAAAGACATTGAAGATGCTTCGAACCCCCATTTCCACGTTTTTTTCATTGACTACAAAGGATTCACCCAGTTCGACGGTCAGTGCTGCTATGCCACGCTGCATCAAACTGTGCGAGAGAGTTCGTCGGATCGCCGTTTGTTCCATGACCACGGGAAACCCCGTCGACTGGGCAAAATGATTGGTTGATGCCGTTAAGGCTTCGGAGACTCCGGACACCGGTGGATCGACGACCGCATAGGGTATCGATCGGATCCAGTCGTTGTGTAAATCCAACACGACGGTCGGTCTTGACGCCGTTATCGTGTCAAAGATTTTGGCGGCGATGCGTTCGGCAAGGGTCCCGGAGGGCGAACCTGGAAACGATCGATTGAGGTCTTCTTCGCTCAGGGTAACCTGTCGCGAACCGGATTCGAAACCATGCGAATTCATCAGTGGGAATGCGTGGATCAATCCTTTCCGGATCGGATTGCGTCTCAGTTGTTTAAAGACTTCCTGAACGACAACAATCCCGCCGACTTCATCCCCGTGACAACAGGCGGTTATCCAGACGGTGGGTCCAGTCTGCCTGCTGTCGGCCTGCATGTACGGCAGCCGGCAGCGGGACAGTTCCGATCCGCTGGGGATTTTCAGAAATGAATAGTGAAACTTGGTCATTAGGAATGCCTCAGACGACGATCAGCGATTGTTGCTCTTCGGGTTGGACGGAAACACTTACAATTGCTTGCCATGCAACTCAGGATTGTCCATCCATTAAGGCGCCCAGAAAATACGATTGCGTTGCTGTTTACAGTCCTTCGACCAAACTCTTCAAGTGGTCAATCAGCTTCAATTCCGGATCGGAAATTTTCTGTTCCACAAATCCCGAGATCGGTTTGGATTCGGCGGACATGCGCAAGCGGGCCAGTTGATCCTGCAGCAGTTTTGGTTCGCCCTCCTGACTCTCCAGCAGAAAATGGACCCAGAGCCAGGATTCGGCATACTGCAATTGAGTCATTTTCGCCGGATCAGCCAGTTCTTCAAGCGCCTTCAGCGAAGGTTGCCAATCACCCCGCCGAAAGGCCTCGCCCAACAGGAAAACATGCGTTGCATTGACTCCGTGGGAACCGCGGCTCGTTTCGTAAAATTCCGCTAGACCCTCGTCCAGCCATAATGGCAGATTCGGGACGACACTGTGCAGGTAGCCATGGGTCACTTCATGACGCAGGTCATCGCCAACCTGCTCACCCCAGTAGGCATAGACCTTCAGGGTCGTATCGTTCTTGACAAAAAAGGCACGGCGATTGGGGAATTTGGGATGTTCCCGCTTCATGAATTGCTGGAACTGATCGGCGTTCTCAAAAACGAAAATATTGATTGGTTCATCAGAAAGGGGCAACTGCAACTGATTCGCAATATCGCCACGACGGGCCGCAAGCTCGTCGATCAGGCGATGTTTTTTGGGAATATGGAAATCGGAGTGGATGACCAATTGGTCCCTTTCCAGGATGGTCGAGCTGGGCAGGGCGACGTCTTTTTGAACGATATTGCAGCCGGCAACAACCAGGCAGGCAGTGCCGATGCTGGCAATCGAGGGGAAATGGCGAAATTGGTGCAAACC
>JBGSXT010000666.1:0-1876 GCA_041751295.1 Mariniblastus sp. | reverse complement strand
ACGATATCGATCATCGGCGTCATATTGAAAACGACGATGTGTGAACGCCTGGATTTGGTCAGTTTCATTGGACGGTACCGTCAAACTCGGTCAGGACGTTTCTTCCGGCCCAGCGGCATCATCAAACGTTCGATCCGCTTGCCTGCTTCCGAAACGATGGAATCGATTTTGTTGCGAAAATAGCTGAAGGCGACCATGCTGGGAATCGCGACCACCAGGCCCAGCAGTGTCGTGATCAATGCCTGCCCGATTCCTCCAGCCAGTTCCTGTGGCCGCGCCATCCCTTCCAGCGCAGCGATGGTCGTGAACGCGTCGATCATTCCCAAAACGGTTCCGAGCAGTCCCAACATCGGTGCGATCGCTCCGATGACCTGCAGAACCTCCGTCCGCCGATACAATTTACCGGTCTGGTCCTCGCCCGCTTCTTCAACTGCTGAACGGTATTCCGCGAATCCGAATTCACTGCTTTGATAGCGATTCAAACCGGCCAGTATGACTTCCGTCGACAGCGAATAATTCTCCTTCTGATGGCAAAGTGAAACCGCCTGCTTGATTTCACCATGAACGATCAACCGTTCCAGTTCCTCCAGCACATCGTCGGGCATCAGCCTGTGGCGCGTGATTGTCAAAGCGTGTTCCACGATAAAGTAGGTGCTGATCAGCGACAACAGAATGATCAGGCAAACAATCGCGATCCCGAAACGATTGCCGCCGAACACCATTTTGAAGACCGTCGGCGCCTCCTCTTTTTCAGTCGAATCAAACAAGCCGCTCCCCTCCGTTATCGACGGTTCGACCGAATCGGATGTGACCACCGGGCTATCGGAGGATTGGGCATGCAGGCAGCGTCCTGTCAGTAGCACCGACACGACAATCATGATCAACAGAATTCTGGTCACCTGGCTACGGCCTCAATCATTTGGCGATCTGCAGTCTGCCATGATAGGTGTTTTGATAGTTTTTCAACAGTTCGGATTTCAACAGCGCGGCTTCATCCACCTTTCCGCCCCGTGTTGAAATCAAAGCCGCCTGGTGCAACGCTGCGGCCGACAATGACGGCAAAGTGGAGCCGTGATTTGCAGGAATGTACAACAGATCCAGAACGGCCGAATCAAAGTCATCCGGGTTGTCGCTGATCTGAAGCGCCAACAAATAATTCGCCACTGCCCGCTCCGGTCCCCGCAGACTGCGATAGGATTTTCTCAGCGCTTCGGTCGCCGGGCCTTTGACTTTCTGTCCGAATTCCATTTCAACGCGCAGGATAGGCAGCCAAGCATCAACCAATTGACTTGACCGTAATGACAATTCTTCTAGAGCCGAGATTGCAGTTTCCACATCGTCAACAGCCAGCGACAGCGACGCTAAATAAATCAATTCGCCATCGGTAGACTGCTTGTGGTCATTGGCGAATCGAGCTTTCAATTCCTGGCAACTGATACGGGCGGCCTGCACATCGAACCAGATCGGCGGCAGCAACGGCGTGAACTGTTTCTGAAGTTCGCCGGCGGATAAATCGACTTCCTGAATCCCTGCAAGATCGCTGCGTTCGTTTGTCGACCGCGCGCTGCCGATTTCGCAGGCTTCAATGAAAGGAATCAGCGCGTTGGCAAGATCTCCGTCAGCAATTCGGCCGCGAAAGGCAGCCAGACTCAACAGATAACTGTTTCGACGGTTGGCATCTGTGATCTCTTTGCCGCGTTGCATCGCGTACAGTGGCTCGACGACTTCCGAAAGTGAATTCCAATCCTGATTGGCCAATCGGTGGCGAACACGGAACTGTGGTATGCCCAACTCGCGAAGCAGTCGATCGAATTCTGCCTGGCGATCATCATTCAAAACGGCGGAATGAATCTGATCCCATCCGTATGAATTTCCA
>JBGSXT010000665.1:0-4765 GCA_041751295.1 Mariniblastus sp. | reverse complement strand
CCATTTCCAAGCAGGACCGAGACGTCATTTGAATCGTAATTTGCAGTCGCCAGGTCAATAACACCGTCACCGTTGAAATCGCCTGTTTTTACCGCGCGGGGTCTGCCACCGGCCGCAAAACTAGGCATCGTGGTGAACATCCCGTCCCCGGTTCCAATTAAAATCGAGACATCGTCGGAGCTTCCATTCGATGCCGCCAGGTCCGTAACGCCGTCGTCGTTGAAGTCGCCTGTCGCCACCGAATTAGGTCCGTTTCCTGCCGAAAAGGACAATTCGTTCAAAAATGTTCCGTCCCCGATGCCCAACAGTACCGAAATCCCGTCGATGTTGTAATTCGTCCCGACCAGGTCGGTTACTCCGTCTCCGTCGAAGTCTCCCGCGACAAAGGGGTTCAAATGCGGCACGACGAGGCTCAGCGGCTCCGTAAACGTTCCGTCTTCCAGGCCCAGCACCACCGAAACCGCATCAGCAAATGGTCCGTTCAGCGTGGCAATATCGGTAATCCCGTCCCCATTGAAATCCGCTGTCAGCGCTGAATAGGCTTGAGATACTGGGGGGACGTTATCCACCGTTACACGTTGTTCGGTCAGGAAAGTACCATCTCCGATGCCGATCAACACGGATACATCATCGATCGAGTTGTTCGCCATCGCCAGGTCCGCGAAACCATCGCCATCAAAATCTCCGGTCGTCACCAGCCAACGGCCATTTCTCGCCGCGAATATTTGTGCATCCGAAAAAGTCCCGTCACCCACTCCCAACAGCAGTGAAATGTCACCGAACTCACGGCCCACCAGAACCAGATCACTGACACCATCTCGATTGAAATCATCAATCGCCATGGAACAAACCGATTCACCGGTCGCAAAGCTCATTGCAGTTCCAAACGAGCCGTCCTGCGCGCCCAGCAATATCGATACGTCATCGGATTCAAAGCCGACCACGGCCAGGTCGCCAAATCCATCGCCGTTGAAATCTCCGCTGGTAACCAAACGGGGTGAGTTGACCACCGGGAACGTTTGCGCCGCAGTGAAGGTTCCGTCGCCGATACCTGTAAGAACCGAAACGTCATCGGTAATACGATTTGCCGCGGCCAGGTCAGCAATTCCATCACCGTTGAAATCCCCTGACGCAATGGAAACTGGCTGGTCTCCGACCCTAGAGTTTTCCGCCGACATGAATGTTCCGTCACCCAATCCAATCAATACTGAAACGTCATCGGAATTGCGATTGGCCGTCGCAAGGTCAATGATCCCATCGCCATTGAAATCCCCGGTCGTCAAGCTGGCGGGAGTAACTCCTACTGCCACGTTCATGGCTGCAGCGAACGAACCGTCACCATGGTTAATGATCACTGAAACTGAATCGGAAAACCGATTTGCCACGGCCAAATCGGGAACATTGTCACCGTTGAAATCGCCCGTCGTGATTGAACCCGGACCATTGGCTGCATTCAAATTTTGCTTGCTGGCGAACGTGCCGTTCCCCAACCCCAGCAGCACCGAGACGTCACTTGAACCGTAATTCACGGTAACCAGATCGGCGACGCCGTCGCCGTTGAAGTCGCCGGTCGCTATCGATGCGGCAGCGTCACCTCCCTTGGTTATCGGACCAGGAAAGAGTGGTTCATCGCCGCGCGCCCCTGCGATCAGCAAAGACGCAATCGTTGCCGACGTAAAGCCATGGCGCAGCGACCGAATCCGGGAACTCCAGAGTCGGCTCAGCCGGCGTCGTCCGAATCGATTGCGACGAACTTGAATGGATTTGAAAATCGATGACAGCCAGTTAGTTAAACGCATGGGTTTACCCTCTCTAAAGGCACAGTATTTCTTTGAATCATGGTCACAGTCCGCTTAAAAGATCTACAAACGGTTGGACGTCCAGTAGACTGACGGAACCATCCTGATTGATGTCGGCTTCCGGCTGAAATTCCTCTGAGACCAATACGGCCACGAAAGCTGGGACATCGAGCAGATTGACCTCTCCATCCAGGTTGATGTCGCCGATCAAAATGTCACTGGCGCTTTGATTCAAGAGCACCGAAACGTCATTGGACAGGTTATTCACAATTGCCAGATCCGCAAAACCGTCGCCGTTGAAATCTGCCGTAGTGGACGATCGCGGGTCATTCCCCACAGTGAAGCTCTGTGCCGCCGCGAATGTGCCGTCCCCAATACCCAACAGCACCGATACGTTATCCGATCCTCCGTTAGGCGTGGTCAAATCGGCAATGCCATCGGCGTTTAAGTCCCCGATTGTTATCGACCAAGGGTTTTCTCCCACGACAAAATTTTGAGCATCCAGGAACCCTCCATTGCCAATGCCCAGCAGGACTGATATATCGTCGGAATGAGAATTGGCCACAGCCAGATCGGGAAACCCATCCCCGTTTAAGTCGCCCATCGAAACACTGACAGGACCTACTCCGACCGATATGTTTTGTGGATTCTGGAACGTGCCGTCGCCAACGCCGATTAACACCGAGACTTCATCGGAGAATAAGCTCGCCACCGCCAGATCGGCAACACCGTCTCCGTCCAGATCGCCCGACAGAACGTATTGCGGACTGTTTCCAACCGCGATGTTCTGTAACTTTATGAACGTTCCGTCACCGGTGCCAAACAATATCGACAGGTCATCGGAAAAACTGTTGGCGACGGCCAAATCTGGAATTCCATCCCTGTCGAAATCGCCTGTGGCGACCGACCTGGGAGCATTTCCAGCCGATAGTTTCAGCTCGACAGCGAAGGTTCCGTCCACATTGCCCAACAATACGGAAACGTCATCCGAGTTGTAGTTTGCCGTTATCAAGTCGGTGACACCGTCGCCGTCGAAGTCGCCGGTTGCAACAGACCATGGCCCATTGCCGACGACATAATTCTGCATCGGACCGAACGTGCCATCTCCAGTGCCAATCAATACCGACACACAGTCGGAACCAATGTTTGCGGTGGCAATGTCGGCAATTCCGTCTGAGTTGAAATCTCCATGGGCAACCGAACGTGGCGCAACTCCTACCGTAAACCTCTGCAATACCCCGAACGAGCCGTCACCAACTCCCAGCAGTACCGAAACATCATTGGAATATCGATTTGCAGTCGCCAGGTCGATGATGCCGTCGTTATCAAAATCGCCGGTGGTGACAGCACTGGGGCCTGTCGCAGTGCCCGCAGTCAATGCGGTTGCGAATGATCCGTCTCCGGATCCCAACAGTACCGAAACGCTGTCGGAGTTGTCGTTGGCGGCGGCAATGTCTGTCAGGCCGTCACCATTGAAGTCCCCAGTCGTTACAGCAACGGGCAGAGAGCCGACCGCGAAATACTGCGGCTCTGCAAAGGAGCCGTTTCCAGCCCCCAACAGCACAGCCATATTAAGGGAAAAGTTGTTCGCCGTCGCCAGGTCAATGACACCGTCACCATTGAAATCCGCATTGGTGATCGACCTTGGTCCGTCTGTTACCGAAATCGTCTGTGAAAAAGAAAAAGTCCCATCCCCTGCTCCCAGCATCACCCTTACGAAGTCGGACGATAATCCTGCAATAGCCAGATCCTGAACGCCGTCGCTGTTGAAGTCCCCAACAGTGACCGCATTGGGAAGAAAACCGGCGGAAAAAATCAGCTGATCCTCAAAGAGTCCATCGCCGATGCCCAACAATATCGAAACGCTACTGCTCCCCCGATTCACCGCAACGAGGTCGGTCACGCCATCGCCATTGAAGTCGCCGGTTGCAACATGCCGGGCGTCATTGCCCACGGCGAAATTCTGAGGAGCCGTGAATGTCCCGTCGCCGATGCCCAAAAAAACAGAAACATTGTCTGAATTGAAGTTCGCTGTCGCCAGGTCAGTGTTCCCGTCCCCGTTGAAATCCGCCGTTGTTACCGTCCAGGCACTGTCCTCCATATTTTCAACGCGCAGCTCCGTCGCAAATGTCCCATCATTCAAACCCAGCAAAATGGAAACGTCGCCATTGTCGAAACTGGAAGTAGCCAGATCGATGATGCCATCGTTATTAAAGTCCCCGGTCGTTACTGAACGGGGAACAGGTCCGACTGGGTAAGTCTGGTTAAGAAAGAGCGGATCATCGGCGCGCGCACCTGCGGCCAACAATGAAGCAATGGCTGCCGATGCCAACACGTGGCGCAGGGACCGGTACCGGCAGCTCCAGAGTCGATTCAGCCGACGCCGTCCCAATCGATTGCGACGAACTTGAACGGCTTTGAAAATCGATGACAGCCAATTTTTTACACGCATAGGATCGTCCCTCCAAAATCAACAAGACCATCGTGCCCGTTTAATAGAGGACAGACCCTTTCCAAAGGGTCAGACCCCTTTTCAACAGGCAGTTGAAATCAAAGCGAAATCGAAGGAGCAGAAATCGACAGAACTGTCTGCCCCAGGGACATCGCATCCAAAAAAATTGGAATCGCCATTATTGAAAACAGCAATTCAACGGCGCTCACTTGGACGACGATCGCGGTTCGACATGCACAGTGCCATCAACGTGCCAACCGCTTTGCAATCGAGGGAGTCTCATATTGCAAAACAGACTGTTGAAACGCAGCGGGCCTTCCAAACGTAACGCAGGTTTTGGCAGAATTCTGTGAGGCGGGGAAGATCGTCGGATTATATCAGTTCGATTTCCGTTGTCAATAAAAAAATCCGCCAGCAGTTGAACGACAAATCGTCGAGTTTCCAGTTATCTCTCGGCTCTTAATGGTCCGACCGTTTGCGATTTGCGTGAACCCCGGCAGAAAACTGATCTCAC
>JBGSXT010000664.1:0-4457 GCA_041751295.1 Mariniblastus sp. | reverse complement strand
TTCAGGCAATGCTTTTGCAGATAGACGAAGGCATCGTCATAACGCGATTCGACAAATTGGGCATGCTGATCAAAACTCGCATGCAGCAGCCGATTGACATGCCTGACTCCGCAGCGGGGAGGCGTATAATTGTGGATCGCGTTGCTGAAACAGATCAGACCCACCGAGTCTCCCTGCCGCAATGCCACATAGCTGAGCATCAACATGGAATTGAGGGCCTGATCCAACATCGTGATGCCAGCGGACTCGCCGGTCATCATGCGCCCGCAGTCGACCATGAAGACGATCCGCTGGCTCTGATTGGCCTGATAATCCCGCACGGTCAGCTTGCGCCGGCGGGCGGTCGTTCGCCAATCAATATGCTTGTAATTGTCGTCCTGGGTATAGTCCCGCAGCCGCTCGAATTCGTTGTCCTGTCCAATCCGGCGAGTACGTCGCACGCCCATCAAGTTCAAACGATTGGTCCGAGCCAGGATCGCGTATTGTGAAATCTGTTTCATATCCGGATAGACAAAAATCACGTCGTGAACGGGAATTGAATAGTAGGCAATCCACAGTCCAAGCCGGCTGAGGACTTTGACATAGACACAATTCATGTCAAATCGGCCCCGTTCCAGACTGGTAAAATGGTACTGAAACGAAGCGCGACTTTTGGCGGCGAAATCGTAATCGAAACTTTTGCTGTCCACCCGAAACGCATTCGGAACGTCATCGCGAATCGAGGTCCGACAGGCCCGTTTCGAGTAATTTGTCACCGTCAATTCGCAGTCGTGCTTTTTCCCCAATGACGCGATCTTCAAGACGTCGCGGGTCGCGGCGAATCTTCTGCCGGAAATGATCGTCAGCACATCAACCGCTGCGACAAGCAACAGAATAATATTCAGGATCAGCACAGCCCAGGCGAATCGGGGTTCCACCAACGTGCCGAGTGATAACAGGAACGGCAGCAGCATAATCCACAGAAAAAGCTGACTGGGGAAACACCGTTTCAAATACCACACCGCCAATAACGGTACCGCCATCAAGGCCATCATCACCAGTGGGCGATTGATCAAAAAATCAAACGGCGGTTGCAGTGAGTCCAACATGTATATGTCTGTCAGGCCTTGATTCGCGGGACATCGACGCTGCGCAACAGTTCGGCCAACTGTCGATCGACGCTCTGCCCTTCCACTTCCGCTTCGGCGGTCAGCATCACGCGATGGCGCAACGTTGGCATGGCGATCGCAACAACATCGTCCGGAACCGCGTAGTCCCGGCCATAAAATGCAGCCAATGTTCTCGCGCCCTGCATCAGGCTGATCCCGGCCCGTGGTGATGCACCCCGATGGAATTGCGGCCATGTTCGGGTCAGTCGTACGACCCGGTTGATGTATTCGACCAATAATGGGTCGATCCGCACCTGACTGTTTTCCCGTGTCACGCGCACGATTTCTTCCGGTGAAGTGATCCGGCTGATTTCATGCGCCAGCCGTTGGTCCAAGTTGACTTGAGCGCTGTGCAGCAGCAGAATCGCTGCCTCCTCCTGCTCATCCGGATAATCGGCAACCAGTTTGAACATAAAGCGATCCAGTTGCGCTTCCGGCAAATTATAGGTTCCTTCGGATTCAACCGGGTTCTGGGTGGCAAGCACAAGGAACGGTGGATCGAGTTCATGCGTATGGCCGTCGACGGTAACCGTTTTCTCCTGCATGATTTCCAGCAGGGCGGCATGAGTCTTCGCCGGAGACCGGTTGATTTCGTCGGCCAGCAGCAGCTGTGTAAAGATCGGACCAGCGCGAAAATCGAATTCCTGGGTCTTCATATTGAAAATCGGTGCACCGGTGATATCCGACGGCATCAGGTCGGCCGTGAATTGAATCCTGCCGAAATCGCAGCCCAGAATTTTGCCCATCGTCCGTACGAACAGCGTTTTGCCCAGGCCTGGAACACTCTCGATCAACACATGCCCGCCGGAAAACAGCGCCACCATCGTACCCAGCACGAGTTCCTGCTGCCCGACAAACAGCTTCGCCACTTCATTCGTGATTCGCTGGTATAACCGCCGCGTTGGTGTATCGTTACCTGCCTGTATTGGCGAATCTGATGAAATGGGAGCAACGATATTCGCATTCCCAGCAGAAATGGCATCGGGATTTGCAACTTGAACTTTGTCGGACAACCCGGCGACCGATTCAGGACTTCCAGATTCAATCGCGATCGAATTCGACAATTCACTCGCCTGGTTTCCGGAAGACTGGGAAAGCTGATTGACGGTGGCGCATCGAGGGCACTGCACTCCAGCTGAACCGATCCTGGAACCAGGTACCTTGAGCCTCGTTCGACAATGAATGCATGCGAATTCGAAATAGTCCTGTTTTGGATCGATGATATTCATGGCCTGTTTTTGGTCTTCAATTCCAGTTTTTCTGCCGTCTTGGTCAACGAACTCGACCCGCTTGCAATGTTTCTGCTGCTGGATGTCCGTCGTCGATACTCGTCAATCCACGATCCGGCCAGAGTTCTCGAACGAGTTTTACCCAGTAACTGGGCCAAGGCATTGATGTGATCTCGAAAATTAGCGACCGACCTCGACTGGATTCTTCGCGGTCGTCCAAAAATAGGAAAATACACGAAGCAAAACAGCATACACCAGATCAGGATATTCGGCACGATAAAACGCAATGGTTCGTTGGAAATCCAATTCCACTTCGAGTGGATTTCCGGGGCGTCATGATTGGAAATGGCAATCTCTGAGCCACTCTCAATAAACAGCGCATCACTGCCTGGGTGATCCAGCTGATGGGCTGTTCGAACCAGATTACTGGCCAGCTTTCGGTGTTCGTTATTGGCCAGGGGAAAGTTCAACAGGAATGAACCGTTCCCAACGACAATAATGCGGCTGCCCGGCCAGTAGGATTTTTTCACCATGTAAACCATCGGTATGTCGTCAACTGTCAATAGCACGTCAGCATCATAGCCGTTGAAAGCGCCACTGGATGCGACATCGCCAGGTATGGGCAGCGAACTATACCGCAAATCCAGTTTCTCCCCAGCGATCCCGTCCATCAACGAACCAGAAACTTTCGTTGCCTTTTGGTATGGATGTTTATTCGTCTGATACCAATCAACATCATTGGATTGGTTGAAGTCCCAACGGCTCAAATAGTCAGTAATGGCATATGCCTGTTCCCGCTCGATTTGATCTTGCTGTTCATCATTGGAGTTTTGTCCCAATTGTTCCCAATAGGAAATTGCGGCATCAAAATCCCTCGCGACATAGACCAGTGTCCGATTCGAATTGGAGGCCAGCCATTCTTCGATTTTTTCGACCGCTTCCGAAGACGGAGCTGTGAATCCGTCCGGAAACCAGTAAACCGTTTGAAATTGATCCCAACGAGGAGAAATTTTTCCATAACGATCTACAGCATGTCCATGCGATTTGACCATTTCCTGCAACACGACAGTTCCATTGACGCTGGCGGAGTACTCACTGCCGACTGCCCGACCGTAGCCAGTCGGCAGCTGCTTTTCACAGCCGCACCAACAAACCAGCAACAGGATCGCTGCCGCCAACGGCCAGTAGCTTCTGCGGACGACGTCGACGTGCATCATCATGGCTCGGCCTGCAGATGTTGGTTGATCTGTTCCTGAAAACTGTCGAGATCGTTCCAGGCGGCTTCGAATACTGGCTGCTGAATCGGATGATCGCCAAAGAACGCGTCCTCAAACGGAACCATGACGCGCTGGAAGTAATTCGAGAGTTGCGAATGCGATTGCAACTCACTCAGATATTGCCGGTTGGTTTTACCTTTTTTCAATCGGATCAGACCTTTTTGATCCAGATGCAACAGGACATGACTGAATAGCAACATGGTTGCGCGTCCATAATTACCTTGGGCAGCGGCGCGGGCCGCCAGCTCACGGAAGTCCGCGCTCGAATCGTCCGGCATCTCAAATGGAAGCTGTTTGATCCGGGCGCGGGCCGATGCGGTTTCCACTTCACGGGACCGTGAATCAAATCCAGCGCGGCCTTCCATCTTCATGAAAAACCAGACCAAGGCACCTACAATCAGAACAAAAACAATGGCGATCGCAATCCAGATCAACGTATTCATGAACGACGATCCGTAATTCGCGGTAGCGGACGTTCGCGCTCGTCTCACCGTTTGTTGCTTTGGTTCGTAAACGGGCAGTTCGGCGCGATTGAGGGTTTTGGCCCGATCCGGAACTGAGCGTTGCAAGTCGGTGATTGAATTCGACGCCGAGTCAAACCATGGAAACCGTTTTTCTGCGAATGCCTGTTGCCCCGCTTCAGCCAGTTCATCGGCCAACGATTCCTGCGAAGCGACTGCCGCACCGGCTGCCATCAACAACAATGCGAGTATTCCCGTTCTGTTTACAACCATCGTCGTTCCTACAAACCCCAGGCCTTTCCCAGTCGAATCGCTTCCGCCCGCAATCGCAATTCCAGTTCC
>JBGSXT010000663.1:0-3099 GCA_041751295.1 Mariniblastus sp. | reverse complement strand
CCAATTGATCTTCGGGCAAATGGGGTCGCAGCAGCACGTCGGCATACAGCTTGAGCGCATGGGTTAGACGATCCGCACACATCGCTCCGGCAAAATGGAGATGATAAACTGACACTCCCGAGCTGTAATCGACTCCATTGAATTCCAGAGCTTCAACAAACGCACGGCTGTTCAAATCACCAGAGCCTCGCTGCACCATTTCGCAGACGAAATTCGACAAACCAACTTTTTCCGCAGGATCGCAGCGACAGCCGGCCGGAACGTTGATGGAAAACGCCGCCGATTGCAGCCAAGGCATCGATTGTCCGGCCAGGACTAGTCCGTTTTCAAAAGTGTGTTGATGAATCTGTTGTTGATGGGCCAACGGTCACCTTAATTTTGGCAAGTATGTAGAGCACGGCATTTTATACGACCGGCAGTTGAAAATATACCTGTTGGGCGAATTGCTAATTCGCCCATTACAGCGCTGGGACGAATTAGCAATTCGCCCTACAAGTAAACAGACGCCTGATGACGGGCTGATCCATTCGAAGTCTGCCATGCCAATCGGCAATTGTCAGTGATTTCTGATTCAATTGCCTGGGAATTTATATTCACCATTCGCCGGATCAAAATCCCGGTCGGTCAACCCGAGATTTGTTTTGATGTCGGTATAGAGATAGCTCTCTAGCAGTAAAGGCTTGCCACCCGGTTCCTCTGGCCACAGCCAGGCGCGATAGGCGATCGGCAAGTTTCGCTCGTCATCGATATATATTTCCGCTTTATGAAAATCGAAATGACCCATTTGTTCGTGGTGCACGATCATCAACCGGGTGCAATTCGCCCCATCGACCGGAATGTTGCGTGTGATGGTGACTTCGCAATCGTCGTGGGCCAAATCCCGTTCTCCTTTTTCCAGCATCAGCTTGATCAAATTCAACATGCCGATACTTCGAATCGTATATCGATTGCCTTTCATGGCGAGACTTCCTTCCGGGTCAAGTCGCAAGGTCAGCACATTGAGCAGCCCTGCGGGTCCGTGAGCGATCAATTTGTCGTCATTGCAGCCTTCCACCCAGATCGCTTCCTGTCCGGCTTTCGGTTTCAGAAATCGGGTGTAAACACTGAACGGAATCGACTTGGCCGGGTCGGGGTCATAGACTCCATGTCGAACCTTGCAGGCTATATACTCCTCGGACTGCAATTTCCCCTGCCAACGAACTTGTTTGATGATCGTGGCGGAGTAGTCTTGAACGTTTATTTCTACAAACTGGATCGCATTGCGTGCCATTTCCAATAAGGGATCAAGCGGATGTTCGGCGTTGTCGATCACTTCCTGCGTGATGAAAGCCGTAAGCGCAGTCGAAGGAATTTCTGCGTCACCGACTGGCGTCAGACTGGACTCCCCAATGGTAACAGGATGAATTTCATTGAGTTCTTGATTGCTTTCATCGTTGGGCGCAAAAACATCGCCGTACAAACAGTAGACGAACGCCAAGCCACCAGCGGCGACGGCCGATAGCGCCAGGAACCGCATCAACTGACCCGACAACGCAAGCCGATTTGCCGCAATTGGCGAACGGGCTGAATCGTGTCGGATAGCTGGCTCGATCATGGCTTTGGCGAACTGCACATTGGCAGACAAGGGGGCGGGAGTACTAGAATTCCGTGGAGCAGTGCGCAGCCGGAAAAACGGCGATGACTGGTCCGCTACCCGATTATACAATCAAATTCGGGGTCACATGGATGCGAATTTTTCAGCATAGTCAAGAATCCAGGAATCGACTCGTTCTTCAAACTCGGCAGTCGCCACGTCCTGAACGTCTTTGAAGTAGTTCCAATTGTAGTATTCCCGGTTGTGGATCGTTCCTTTACCCGAAATGTTAACAACGTTGAACTCGTTATTCGGTCGCACGTAGATCTCCAAACGGCTGTAGTAGGATCCGCTTTTGCCGGTTTTGCCGCGGGTGATGTCATCCCGAAACAGCGCGCCTCCCCAACCGCGACTGCCATAGATCGTCTCGTATTCGAAACCCGGGAAATGATCGGCAAGACGTTTCAGACCGGTTTCGATGTAATCGGACAATTGCAGACGGTATTGGCTGTGCCGATTTTTCAGGGATTCGGCTGATAGCAGCTCTTTTTCGGCGGAATCCCGCTGCTGGCTGCCACGTTCCTGCCCACGATTGATAGCGTTCCTGAGTCGATCTTCAAAATTCATGTCTTGCAGTTTCTATGGGGTCCGACCCATTTTTCGGCCAGTCAATACTTTCGCCAGCTCAACCTGATCATGGCCGAAAAATGCGTCAGACCCTGGCTGGGGAACGGTTACCCTTTTTTGTTGTCGCCCTTCGGTGGTTTGTCAATGGACTGCCGTTCATTCGGCTGTTTGTCAAAAAACTGCGCCAAATCGGAGAACGACCGCATCGGTTCCGCGCCTTTCAACATATCTTCCGTAATTGGTTTTGCTGGCCGAGGAGGCGATCTTCGCGTATGAGTGTTTCGACTGTCGTCCCGTTTCTTAAATGGTTTTCCCTGATTTGGCCGGGGCGCGGCTTTCGCTTTATGATCCGCGAATTTTGCCGGTCGTTTTGGTCGAACCGGTGTCTTCTGGACCGCTGTCAGCGTCGCACGACGCTTGCCAAGATCAACATCTGTGACCCAAACTTTTAAAACATCACCAACCGCAAAAAACCGGTGGGGGTCGCGGATAAAGTGATTGGCCAATTGGCTGACATGAACCAGACAACTGGTGCCAAGTCCGATGTCCACGAAGACCCCGAAATCAACCACGTTCACGACTTGAGCATCCAGGCACATATCCTTCTTCAGGTCGTCGATTCGAATGATTCCAGACCGGAATACCGGTTGGTTGATTCGTTGCCGCGGATCGTATTCCGGTCGGCAAATTGCCTGTAAGATGTCCCTGATCATCAATTGACCGATATTCAACTCGATTGCCAGTTGATCCTGGTTCAATTCCCGCAATGCCTCGATGCGTTTCTTGCGCAGCTGGATTTTTTCCTGTGAAAGCGCCGGTTCAATGAACGAGCTGGAATTCACAGTCTGATTCCCAGCGTTAATCGGTGCGGTCAATTCTGTCGCTGCTTCGACGGGCGA
>JBGSXT010000662.1:0-1752 GCA_041751295.1 Mariniblastus sp. | reverse complement strand
TTTTCCAAAACTCTGATGAGTTCCAGTTGCGGATTCGTATTAAAAACATGGGTCAGAAATTGAGTCGGGTCAAATGTGAAATTCAACAAAACCCGATGCGGAACACGAAAACCCCCCCGATTGGTGATGGCGCGTTTCAGTTTGAGAGGCTTGTAATGTGCCAATCCGATTTTGCGGTTTGTCCGGGATTGCGAAAATTTGATCAATCTTGCGGCACCAAATGTTTCCAAAGGTTAATCTCCAACACAACTTCCGGATGTTGTCGCTTGAACTCTTCGAGTCCACCATCGGCATCACGGGACTCAGACACATTGAGCAGCTTCAGGTGAGGAAACTTGCCGACGATGTCCAATATCGTTTGATTGGCCTTCGTGTGATGAATGTAGACGTCAGTCACATTTCCAAAGACGTCTGGAAAAACCGAGGCACCAATCCGGTCCAGAAATGAAACTGGTTCTTTGTATACGAAACTGTAATATAACTCGTCGCTAATAAGAACGAGTCGTCTCTCGCCTACATTCACAGGGCGACCAATTTCCTCACTCAGCTGTTCAAGCAACTGCTTTTCCATCTTGGCTGTACTTGCTTGATACGAATACCAGCTGAGCGGCACCGCCAACAGCGAGATCAGAATCAACAGCGTCCGCATTCGAAATTGAATTCGTGTCCGCCTCATCTGCCGATCCAGTGGAAAAAGTTGGCCCGTGAGAAGCAACGGGCATCCAGCTTTGTTTTTCTTCCTCGCAGCCGCTGCCTGAATAAATGACATTGGACAAAGATTCAGTGGCACTGTCGACAATAATGACGCTTGGTGCAATCACAATATGATGTACAAAACCATGCGCCGGCAGGAAGAGCACGATTCCCTGGGGTTTCCACCCCAGGCTTAATGCTGCCGCTGCTCCGCAGCTGAAACAGCCTTTCCCCCAACAGCTGCGGAGCAGCTGAAACGCCGTGGTATTAACAGATTCCGCGGCTAAATTAGCTCTATGCGGCCGCCTCTTCGCGGCTGAAAACAGCTGCGACAATTTGGTCAATCTTGCTATCTGGGTCTGCTTTTGCAAAAATATTAATTGAGACACGATCATTCCCGATTCGACTTTAGGTTAGCCGGTTATTTATGCATTCGGGGCAAGAACAGTTATTGTTTGCAGTTGGCGTTCCTTCAGCGCGTTGGCGCGCGTATGCGGAACTGACCAAAATCCGCATTTCGGTCATGGTGCTTTTTACGTTCGTTGTGGCAGGCATCATCGCCGCCGGGTTGGATGTGAATTTGCTGACACTGTTTTATGCCACCGTGGGCATGGCTTTGATGGCTAGCAGCGGCAATGCGATGAACATGTATCTGGAACGATACTCCGACTTCCTGATGCCGCGTACGGCCAATCGCCCGTTGCCGGCTCAAAAATTGTCTGCGACCGAAGTTGTCCTTTTTGCCGCGGTCTGTTTCGGCGTATCGACCGGAATTTTTCTGGCACTGGTCAATTGGCAGACGGCGATTTGCGGCGTGGCCACCTGGATCTTGTATGTTGGCGTTTATACGCCGCTCAAGTCTCGCACGGCATTCAATACCGAAATTGGGGCAATCCCCGGTGCCATGCCGATTCTGATGGGATCGCTGGCAACGACTGCCACCATTGATACCGTCTGCTGGTCATTTTTTCTGGTGCTGTTGATTTGGCAGTTCCCGCATTTCATGGCAATCGCCTGGTTGTATCGGGATCAGTATCGGATTGGTGGTTTGAAGATGAT
>JBGSXT010000661.1:0-1894 GCA_041751295.1 Mariniblastus sp. | reverse complement strand
AGTATCTGGCTGGCGTCAAAGCTCAATTCGAAAGCGAAGTCATCTACGGCTCACTGAAATCCGACCTGGCGGAAAAAGGCGTGATCTTCACCGACACCGACACGGCCGTTCGCGAGCATTCTGAACTGTTGCGCGAATATTTCGGAACCATCATTCCTTCAACCGACAACAAGTTCGCCGCGTTGAATTCGGCGGTCTGGTCCGGCGGATCATTCATCTACGTCCCCAAAGGGGTGAAGATCGATTTTCCGTTGCAGGCCTATTTCCGCATCAACGCGGAGAACATGGGTCAATTCGAACGGACTTTGATCATCGTCGACGAAGGGGCACAAGTGCATTATGTCGAAGGTTGCACGGCACCGATGTACACCAGTGAATCGCTGCACTCGGCAGTTGTCGAGGTCATCGTGAAAAAGAACGCCCGTTGCCGCTACACGACGATCCAGAACTGGGCCAACAACATCTACAACCTGGTCACCAAACGGGCGTTTGCCTACCAGGACTCCGTGATGGAATGGGTGGACGGCAATTTGGGCAGCAAGTTGACGATGAAATACCCAGCGGTTTATATGATGGAGCCTGGCGCTCGCGGCGAGATTCTCTCGATCGCGTTTTCAAGTGCTGGGCAACACCAGGACGCCGGCGCAAAACTGGTCCATTGTGCTCCCAATACCACTGGCACGATCATCTCCAAATCCATTTCCAAAAACGGCGGCCGCAGTAGCTATCGGGGCCTGGCCCGTGTCGAAAAAGGGGCCTTCAATTCGAAATGCAGCGTTGTTTGCGATGCGTTGATTTTGGACCCTGAGAGTCGCAGTGACACCTATCCCTACATCGAGATTCTGGAACAGGATGTTTCGGTCGGGCACGAAGCCAGTGTTTCGCGGATCGGCGAAGAGCAACTGTTCTACTTGATGAGCCGGGGGCTGAGCGAAACCGAAGCCAGTACTATGATTGTCAACGGTTTTATCGAGCCGCTCGTCAAGGAATTGCCCATGGAATACGCCGTCGAAATGAACCGGCTGATCCAATTGCAAATGGAAGGGTCGGTTGGTTAACGCATGACAACTGTCGCCGCTACAACCCAATTCCCGTTCAATGCGGACGGGTTTCAATCATTCCTCGATGCCAGTGACGAGCCCGATTGGCTCCGGGAAATACGTCGATCGGCCTGGCAACGTTTTGAGGAACTGCGTTGGCCCAGCAACCGGGACGAAGAATGGATGCGGACGGATATACGGCTGTTCAAACTGGATCCGTATTCCTTGCCGCAAGAATTGGGCGACCAAGCTAGTGCCGTCGACTTGGGAGGCGCGGTTCTGAATGCCGGAGTCGAACTGGCCGGGCATACAAAATCAGTTGACGGAGTTTCTTTGGAGAGTGAGTTGGATCCGGAATGGAGTTCCAAAGGTGTGATCTTTGGTAACGCCCGCCAGATATTGTCGCAGCACGCGGAATTGCTCAAGCCCTGGTTTCATCGAGCATTCGATCCTCAATTCGATCGCTTCGCGGCGCTCCACGCCGCGTTCTGGTCGTCCGGCACAATTTTGTATGTGCCTCGTGGCGTCGTGATCGAAAAGCCGCTGCATGCTTTGTCTGCGATGTCGGATGGCGGCACCGATCTGGGACATACACTCGTGATATTAGAAGACGGTGCGGAAGCAACCGTATTGGCGGAATGCATGAGCCCCAATTTGGATGCCCGTGGAATGCATTGCGGAGGGATCGAGTTGATCGTTGGAAACGGCGCGAATCTGCGGTATGTCAATTTGCAGGATTGGGGCCAGGGCGTTTGGAATTTCGGACACCAAAACGCGATGGTTGGCAAAGACGCATCTCTGCAATGGACATCGGGAGCGCTCGGCTCAAGGCTGTCCAAGATCAATCAACACGT
>JBGSXT010000660.1:0-12698 GCA_041751295.1 Mariniblastus sp. | reverse complement strand
TCGGTGGGATAAAGCTTGGCCTGTTTGGAAAGGAACTGTTTCAATCGCCGTGAAAGCATCAGGCTCGTAACCAGCTCATTTTCACCCATTCCAAACAGGTCCAGAATTCGGATGGCATTGTCGCTGATCGCCTGCCGTACGACCGCGTCGTCGAATGACAAGAAGTATCCCAGTTCAACAGGATGCGGCAACGAACGACAGAATTGTTCCAATCGAAAGTCCTTTTCCGGCAACGGATGCAGATCAATCGCAATCACGCCCAATCGAGGGGACGCAACGTGGTGGCTGGTCCGAATGTTTTCGGCAACCAACATCTGGGCGAGCGTCAAGTAGACAGGCTTCTGTCGCTCAGCCGTATCCAGCCTTGACAGCCAATGCGAATCGACGGTTGAAGTAACTACATCGTAGTCGATGGACCAGGATTCCAGCGCATTTTGCAGGCTCGTGAAAGTTTCGGCGAAATGGGCGACCAGAATCAGAAGCTGATCGGAATGCCGTCGATTTTCAATCGCTGCCCGCAGACCTGCCAGCTTGCTGGGGCGGTTGCGGGCAAACGAGTCTTCAAAACGTCGAAATCGAGGTGGGCCAAACGGCCAGCGAGGCAGCTTCATGAACTGGAGTGGCAAATGCTGGGGAACGATCATGATTGTTGCACGCAACGCTGGCACAATCCAGCCAGGCTTCGCCTCCGATCCGTATTGACTCATGGTCGGAGCGTTGATAGTTAGAATGGCAATCGTAAATCGGCAGTGTATCGGTTGGACTGGATATTTGAATTGATTTTTTCCCCTAAAAGAATTGGGCTATCGTTGGGAGTGCTGGCGACTGCCTGCATTTTTGCCGATGACTCGGCCGCGCAACGTCCGAGATTCCCCGATTTTTACCAAAGTCAGCAAACGGTTCCCGTACAAAATTCGGCGTTTACAAATCAGGGGCCAGTCTTTCAGGGGATCGTCACGCCCGCGAATCAGTCTCCGTTCGGCGTGTCGCAAGGTATTCAAGCAGCACCTCCGCCAGCGACGATCATCGCCCCCAGTTTCGATCCGTTTCAGTCAACGACGCAGCCATTGCCGTTCAATACGCAGCCCGGATTGCCAGCTGCGAACTCGATACCTACCTTGGGATTTCAGGCACCGGGCGACGTACAGATATTGCCTCCTCTACAACCGGGATTCGACCAGCAACCGTTGCTTCAACAGCCGAACCAGCCGTTCCCCCGCACGCCTCAAACCGGCGAATTCTATCAAAGTTTCACGGACGACTTTTTGCCGAGACTGCTGGAACGGCCGCGTCTCAGATATACCTGGCTACCGGGCGGCAACGGCGATAGTGGCAATGAATTGCAGATCATGGACACGGAGATTTCCACAACACTGACGCTACCCCGGTTCCTTTTTATTCAACAACCAGTACGTATTACTCCCGGGTTCATCGGGCATTTTTGGGACGGACCGATCACGGATGGCCCGCTGGGCACCGGCTTCGATTTGCCGGCAAACGCGTTCAGTGCATTTCTGAATGCGGAACATTTTTCCAACCCCAATCTGCAGGCCGGAATTGAATCCAATATTACCGTCGGCGTTTATTCCGATTACGAACATGTCGATTCCGACAGTGTACGTTTTACTGGCGTTGGTTTGGGATGGTACCGACTGGACAATCGCAACATCTTCAAGTTTGGAGCAGAATATCTGGACCGCATCGATGTCAAGCTGTTGCCGGCCTTCGGGATGTTCATTCGCCCGACTCCCGACCTTGCGCTCGATGTTTATTTCCCCCGACCGCGAATCGCCCAACGACTTCCCAGTTATGGCCCATTGCAATTATGGTCTTACGTTTATGGTGAATATGGTGGGGGCAACTGGACGGTGGAGCGGATCGGCGGACTGGACGACCGGATCGATATCAACGACTTTCGAGCAATCGTTGGACTCGAATGGATCGGACCACGAAACGTGAGTGGGTTCATCGAGACGGGCTATGTTTTCGATCGTGAACTTGTTTCCTACGAAAATGACCCTTCCCACAAACTCGATTTGAAGGATACGATCATCCTGCGCATGGGCGTGTCATTTTAGGCCTAAGCCGACTCACCGCGGATGGCTCTGAACACAGTCGCTTTGGGATTGGAATAGGCGGCGAACAGATCGTGCGCCTCCTGGTAGAGATGTTCTTGGACACGAAATCTGTCCGCAGGCATTGTTTGTTCGACCGGTGAATACGCACCCGATGAATCCAGGCGTTTGGCACGAACATTATCTTTAAAATAGGCCGCCAGGACGGACAGCAAACGGTTCCGGCAATCGTCGTCGGCGATGGGTACCAGCAATTCGGCTCGGCGATGCAAATTACGTCCCATCCAATCGGCGCTGGAAATAAATACGATGTCTTCACCGCCGTGGCTGAAGTGGATGATACGAGCGTGTTCCAGAAATCGATCCACGATACTGATCACTTCGATATTTTCGCTGAGTCCTTTTTTGCCGGGTTTCAAACAGCAAATGCCACGAACGTTCATCCGGATTCTGACACCTTCCTGAGAAGCTTCATACAGTGCATCAATGATTTCCCGATCGACCAGCGAGTTGATTTTGGCGTTGATTTGGCAGGCCCCTCCCTGCTTCGCATGTTCGATCTCGGCCTGAATCAACTCCAGCAGCGTTTCCTTCAAATCGATTGGAGCGGCAGCCAGCAGCTTCAACGGCTGCGGAACCGACAGCCCGGTGATTGCATTGAAGAACAGATTGGCGTCGGAACTGAGTTGTTCGTGATTGGTAAAATAGCTGATGTCACCATACAGCCGCGCCGTCGATTCATTATAGTTGCCGGTGCCAAAGTGGACGTAACGCTGGATTCCGCGAGGTTCTTTCCGGACGACCAGACAGACCTTGGCATGCGTCTTTAAACCCTGAACACCGTAGATTACATCAACCCCGGCCTGTTCCAGCTGTTTTGCCCCTTCGATATTTCGGGCTTCATCAAATCGGGCTTTCAATTCAACGATGACCGTAACCTGCTTCCCGTTTCCTGCGGCTTCGACAAGTGCCTCAATAATCTCGCTTTCCGCACTGGTTCGATACAGGGTCTGTTTGATGGCGATCACGGCCGGATCGGCAGCCGCCTCGCGGACAAAATCGATCACAGGATCGAACGATTGATAGGGATGGATCAGCAGCCGATCACTGGTGGCGATAGTTTCAAAAATACTATGAGCATCAGCGAAATCGGGCGACGGCTGGGCCGGCCAAGGTTTATCTTTCAGTTGAGGAAAACCCTGAATCAGCGACAATTCAAAAAACGCAGCCAAATCGATCGGACCCGGAATCAAAAACACATCGTCATCGGCGGCTCCCGTCGCGGCCTGTAGAAACTGGAGCATCGGTGCGCTGGCCGTGGAGGCTATTTCCAGTCGAATGATCCGGCTGACCTTCCGCTGGTCGAGCATCTCGGTCATCTCTTTCAACAGATCAGCCATCGCATCATCGTTGAGTTCAATATCCGCATTGCGAGTCATTCGAAACGCTGCCCATTCCAGTATTTCCTGATTCGGAAACAGCTGTGGTAGCGAATGCCCGATCGCATCTTCGATGAACATGAATCCATATCCGGAATCGCAGGGCAGATTGACGAAGCGAGACAACGAAGCACCGATCGGGATAACAGCAAATCGCTCTTCGGCTTCGTGTTCGGTGATTGCGGGGGCACCCATCGTGCAGCTGTCGTTGCGACGCATGCGGACACACATACAGATGGTTGCGCCCGCCAGCAACGGAAACGATCTGCCCTGTTCGATGGCAATTGGTGCAATCGTCGATGAAATCTGTTTGGAAAAAATCTGCTGCAACATGTTCGACTGGGCCGGTGTCAATGTGTCTGCGGCCAGTCGCACAACGCCCTGGGTTGCCAGCTGCGGCAACAGTTGATCCAGCAACGTGCGAGACTGGGCCTGGTTCATTTCCCGAATTCGTTTTCGGATCGCCACCAGTTGCTGATCAATCGTCAGTCCGGATAATTCGACGAATTCACTTCCGCCCGCCGCCGCCAACCGCAAGCCTCCCACGCGAACCTTGAAGAATTCATCGAGGTTTGAGCCGGAAATGGCCAGAAACTTCACCCGCTCAAGCAACGGAACTTCGTCCAGCCCGGCAAGATCGAGCACCCGCTGATTGAATTCCAGCCAGCTGAGTTCCCGATTCAGATAGTTTTCCGGGTGGTGTTTCATGGACCATTTCCAACGGTTTCCAAAACTATACTCGTGCCAAAAATATCATTGAATAGCAAATCGGAGCGATTGAGTTCCAGCCGTTCGACCGAGATATCCGCGATTCCGGTGATCATGATATGGACCTGATTCGCAATGTGTTGGCAGGTAATGTCCTTGATCCGCTGGCTGCGCGATGCATCCAGAGCTTTCGCAATGCGCAGGATCGCTGCCAACTTGGTCACCAAAACCCGCTGTTTACGGTTCAGCTCGCAGTAGCCTTCGTGATCGGGCTGAGGCGTTGCCCGTCGATGATAGCGCGCGACCAGCGCCACCAATTCGACGTCCTTGGAACTGATCCCGAAAAATTCCGCGTTTCGAATCAGATACAGCGAGTGTTTGTGGTAGCTGCGCGCCGAAACGAAGATGCCGATCTCGTGTAAAATCGCCGCCATTTCGAGAATCACCTGGAACCGCTGGCTCAATTGATGTAATTCGCGCAGTTGATCGAACAGAATACAGGCAAGTTTTGAAACATGGACTGCATGGCGGCGGTCGAAATTGAATTTGCGACCCATCTGAATGGCAGATCGGATCGTCTGCCGCTCGATCGATTGAGACCACTTGCCACCGCTGGCCATTTCTTCCACCAGCCCGTCACGCAAATTGAAATCGGCAACGAACAACTTTTTGACATTCAATTCCGTAGCGATCAGGTAATAGGCCAGCAGCGCCGGCCCCAGCGAATCCGCGTCGGGCAAACTCAAATGGTATTTGGAAACCAGACGTTCGGTCGATTGGCCAAGAATTTCGCTCGCCAGGTTGCCGAGTTGTTCGATTTCAACCTCGGGCAGCGAGTCGCCAGCCGCATCGTGGTTCAATTGATTGGCGGCGAATCGAATATCACCCCCAATCGCAATCATGTTCTCCAGATCGTATTCTTCGGCCTGTTGCCGGATTTGCCCGATCATGCTGAGCAGCTGCGACTCCATCACTTTGCGCGATGTTTGGGCGGGGTCGCTGAACGCTTCGACCGTTTTTCGAATGCGCAGCGATCCCTGGCGGTAACTCTGCGAAAACAGGACTTCATCGGCGATAAAGAACAGCACTTCGGTCGTTCCGCCACTCACTTCGCAGATGATCGATGGCTTGTTAAACGTTTCAGGCTGCGATTCGATCAGCGGCAATGCTCCGACAAAGGTGACGCGATGCAATTCCGCTTCGTCCATCGGCTCGATTTCGAAACCGGTTGCCACATAGACACGGTCAAGAAACGCCAGCCGGTTCCGCGCCTCTTTCACGGCGCTGGTGGCGATCACCCGCAATTGCCGATTCTCGGTGATCCCATACTCGTTCAATTTCGCCCGGTACAGCCGCAGGACATGCACGCAGTCTTCAATCGTTCCCTTGGATAGGCTCCCTTTAATGAACGAGTCCTTGCCGAGGCTGACCGCCTGGGAAAATGAATCCAGTTTGCGAATCGTCCCGTCGGTGTGAATTTCGGAAATCTGCATTCGCAAAGAAGTCGTCCCGATATCGATCACAGCGACCGGCCACGGCGCGTTTCTTTCCTGCATCTCGACCGGCGGGTAATCAGAATCCTCGGCCGCATCCTGATTGTGTGCTTTGGGGTTCAATTTGGATCGGGAACTGGGATTTATCGAGGACATTTCGGACTCGTGTCATTGTTGTACCTGCCCGAAGTCAGACAACCAATTAAAAAATTCCTACTATTACCCGGAACTGCGTTCAGCCCGGTGGAAATGGCAAAACTGTTGTATTTGAGCCCCGACGACGGGCCGAACCAAAAGCTTGCACAGCCTTACCAAGCTTGCGGCATTATTGCAGACATTCTAGGAACGGCAAACCGCCTGTTGGGCCAACGCGGCGGCGCCCATTACGGCGGCGTCATCACCCAACTTTGCCTCGACAATTTCGAAGCCATCTCGAAGTGACTCTAAAATCCTCGGCTTGGCGATGTTCTTGATCTCGTCGAGCATCAGTTTCGGCATCGCTCCAACCAGCCCACCGCCAAAGACAATTACGTCCGGCGCAATCAGGTGCACGATCGTCACGACACTCATTGCCAAGTAGTAACATGCGTCCAGAACGATCTCCTGAACCGCGACGTCACCGGCTGCGATTGCTTTCGACAATGCACCACTGCGAATGCTGGAAATGTCGGTGCCAGCCATTGCGCGCAGATTGGGAGCACTACCCCGGTAGACTGCTTGTGCGGCCTGACCTGCGATCGACAGGCGGGACGCAACCGATTCCAAGGATCCCGGATTTCCAGCACCATCGCGCGGTCCGCCTGGCAGCACGGGAATATGGCCGATCTCCATGCAACTGGCATTCGATCCACGAAACAGTTTTCCTTCGTAAACACAACCGCCGCCAATTCCCGTACCCGGAAAAATGCCGAACACGCATCGAGCGCCCATTCCCGCTCCAAACCGATACTCGCCGAAAACTCCCGAATCAACATCGTTGGCAATTTCGGTATGAAAACCAAACTCCGATTCAATGCTCTCGCGAATCGGCGCGTTTTTCCAGCCAAGGTTCGGTGCTTCGCGAATCGTACCCTTCGCAAAATCAAGCGGACCAGGGCAACCGATTCCCAGTCCGCGAACCTGTTCGCTGTTGATCCCGGCGGCATCGATCGATTCGGCAATCACGCTGTTGATTCGATTCAGTCCCGCCTCCATGCCGCCCGACCCTTTGGTTTTCCTGCGACTGCGCCCCAGCTGCTTGAAATCGGCGTCGAAGACAACTGAAAGCATCTTGGTGCCCCCCAAATCGAAACCGATCCAGTATTCGGCATGGTCATCCCGGTTTTTTTCTTCCGCTGGCGAATCCTGTGGTTGCGAATCATCCGTCGACATGTTCATGCTCTTCCGTTGTCTGCGTGCCAGATGGCCAATGCCATGCATCGCAGTTTAACGTCTGCACACGGTGATTGTAAGAATCCAACACGTGCATTCGTTTCGCACCGTCAATGGTCATCGCCCATGGCTGATGCATTTGTCCAGGTTCGCGACCAGGCGCGCCCCAGCTGCCACACGATTTTCCGTCGCGTGTAAACCGTTGAACACGGTGGTTGCCAAATTCACAGATGAAAACCAGGTCGTCGTGCAACACGATCCCGAACGGATAGCGCAGCTGTCCGCTGCCGTAGCCCTGCTCGCCCCAGGTCTGCAGATGGATCGCTGCTTTGCCCGTCGCATCGAATACCTGCACGCGATGATTGCTGGAATCGACAACCCACAAGTGATCATCCTGATCGATTGCCAATCCCTGAGGGCGCAGAAATTGTCCGTTTTCACTTCCGCGACCTCCCCACTGGAACAGAAACTCGCCGGTGGGAGAAAACTTCTGGATTCGATCGAATTCGCCGTATTCACTGACGTAGTAATTATCCAACGAATCCTGGACGACATCGGTAACGTAGCCAAATTCTCCCTGACCAAGACCTTGCCTGCCGCCAATGGTCCGCTCAGGAATCAATTCACCCGACGGTTTGTAAAACAGGATCCGGTGGTAATGGGTATCGGCTACCATCAACAGGCCGTCGTTTGACATGGACAAACCGCAGGGCTTGCCCATCCGAATCTCCGGAGTCCGCCAGCTTCGAAGGAATTGTTGTTGATCGTCAAAGACCTGGATCCGGCCTGTCATGTCGACGATGTACAGCTGGTTGAGATTATCGACGGCGATCGCGCGTGGCTTCAGGAATCGGCCATCGTCGAGACCTCGCCTGCCCCAGACCATGACGTGGCTGTCAGTTTGCCCGGATTCTGTGCAGCCACTGGCGACCATCAGGGTCGCGAGAATGGATGCAGCGAAGAATCGGCAGCTTGAACTGTTGGATTTCATGGTCAATCGGAAAAGCTTGCTACTTGACCCGTGTTCAGGGCAGCCGATATATTCTTAGCGGGATCACCGGTTAATGCGTGAGCAATATGGATGCCGCCTGTCGTTTTTGATTTGAAAACTGTTGATGACCCGCGAGACGTGGTCCATCAAACAGTGGCAGCGCTGGCGGCTGGGAAAATTGTCGCATTGCCCACAGAAACAGTCTATGGCATTGCAGCCAGTGCATTGGACAATGCCGCCGTCGAACGACTGAGCCAAATCAAAGGGGGTCGGGGACCAGCAAAACCATTCGCGTTCGCCATCAAGAGTTATGAAGACGCACTGGATTATGTGCCCGACATGTCTCCTTTGGCCAGGCGCCTGGCGCGACGATGTTGGCCTGGCCCAGTAACACTGGTGCTGCCTCACGGACACCACGACAGCGTGATTAGCCGATTGCCGGAAGGAGTCCAGCAGAAAGCGGTCTCGTCGGGAACCGTCGGATTGCGGGTGCCGGCCCACGATATCACCCAGCAGATTCTGCGGTTGCTGGCTGGACCCATTGTATTGACCAGCGCTAATCTGGCCAACGGCAAAGATTGTGTTGACGGTTCGAAAATTGTCGGGGTCTTGGCGGACTCGATTGATCTGATTATTAATGATGGTCGATCGCGGTTCGGGCAATCTTCGTCCGTCGTGAAGGTCGACCACGATGGATTCAGAATTCTGAGGCATGGCGTTATCGACGAAAAAACAATTAAACATTTGAGCGGATTTATTGCCGTTGTTGTTTGTACCGGTAACACCTGCCGCAGCCCGATGGGAGCCGAATTGCTTAAAAAGCATCTCGCCAACCGATTCGGATGCAGCGTGGACGAGCTGGAAACGAAAAACGTGAGCGTCATTTCCGCCGGCATTGGAGCCGTTTCCGGAGCACCAGCCGCACCTCAGGCAGTCGAAGTCATGAAGGAGATACAGATCGACTTGTCCGACCATTGCAGCCAGCCCCTCACTGAGCGACTGGCGAATTTCGCGGACGTGATTTTGACCATGACCGACGGTCATCGTCAGGCGATCATCGGAACCTGGCCACAGGCCGCTCCACGCACGCATGTCATTCGTACCGATGGCATCGACGTATTGGACCCGATCGGCATGACCATTGAGGTCTATCGTTCAACCGCCCAGCAGATTTCCGAACATCTGAAACACTGGGCCGACCAATGTGAGTTGCATCCCTGAACGAGTCGACGATGTGCGGACGATTTACACTGAAGACTCCGACCACAACGATCCGATCGCTGTTCCCTGGTCTGTCCATCCCCGATCTGCCCGCCCGATACAATATCGCTCCCACCCAACAGGTTGCCTGTGTCCGCGAGAGTGCCGATGCCGGCGTTGAATTTGCCCTACTACGCTGGGGGCTCGTTCCTTTTTGGGCCAAGGACCTGAAGATCGGTGCCAACATGATCAATGCCCGGGCCGATACCATCGCGTCCAAGCCTGCTTTTCGCGCCGCGTTCAAGAAGCGCCGCTGTTTGGTGTTTGCCGATGGATACTACGAATGGAAAAAGGAGGAGGGCGAAAAACAGCCATACCACATCACCAGCATCGGCCAGCCGTCAGGTTTCTGCATGGCGGGACTGTGGGAAAAATGGCAGAGTCCAGAAACCGGGGACGTGGTTCAGACCTGTTCGATTATCACCACGAATTCTGCTGCTTCGATTTCATCCATTCATGACCGGATGCCAGTCATCCTGAGTCCCAACGATTTCGATTGCTGGTTGGACAGCAATTTTTCCGGCCCCGAACAACTGCAATCGCTATTGAAACCTAACACCGATTCCAGCATGCAGGCCACAGCAGTCAACAAAATCGTCAACAGCGCCCGCCACGATAGCCCGGCCTGTCTCTCACCGGTTTAGAGCCAATCCCAACTGCTCCCCACCGAGTTCATTTCAATTGCAGTCCCGCGTACAAACAAAAAAACCGACGTCGCGATAAATACGACGGCGGTCTTGAAATTCTACTTGAAAAATGATGCCGACTATCGTCCGCAACACGTCGATCGGCGAGTGCTGCATCGTTTGGCAAAACAACATTTTTTCTTTGGTTTGCAGCAGGTCGTGGGGCAGCAGGGTTCTGGTGCGCAGCAAACAGGAGCTGGACAGCATTGTGGCGCTGGTGCGCAACATGGTGCTGGTGGGCAGCATTGCGGTGCAGGTGGGCAACACACTGGTGCCGGTGGACAGCAAACTGGCGCTGGCTGGCAGCATACAGGTGCTGGGCAGCATACGGGTGCTGGGCAGCATTGTGGTGCCGGTTCGCAGCAGGCGGGCTTGCAGCGATTGCGACAGAAAATACCGGCGTCAGAAATTGCAGGTGCCAATGCGAAAGCGGCAAATACAAGGGAAAGAACGATTCGTTGCATGGATGGGTCTCCGTTAAAACAAGCTTCAAAAAATTTGGTGTTAATTATGTGAAATTACGATGTTTGCAGCGAATTGTCAACAATGGGAGACTTTGAGGGCCGGGTTTAATTGCCTTCGTCAACTGTTGAGGGCAGTTTGGAGCGGTCTTACCGAAAGATGAGGCACATTAGCACCAATTTAATGGGGATTTAAATGACTTCGTTTCTGGTGACCAAACGCGGGAAATTCCGGATGTTTTTTGGAGTCGCTTGATTGCAGACAGTCGGGTTTAATCTGTTGCCAGCCGAGGCTGGTAGAAAATCGCCATTATTATGTCGTTTCCAGCACCAAGTGTATGCGAGTGATTGAGTAGAACATCCCATGAACTCCAGTTCCAAACGCCGAATGAAGGCCAGTGCATGACAGACATATTTGCCGATTTTAAATGGCGGGGGCTCGTTCACCAGACAACGGCTGACGAACAATTGCCGACGTGGTTGATGCAGGGCACGAGAACGGTCTACGCCGGATTCGATCCGACCGCTGATAGTCTGCATGTGGGCAGCCTGTTGCCGTTGATGATGCTCAGACGTTTTCAGAAGGCTGGCCATCGACCGATCGCCGTTGCTGGTGGCGCAACGGGAATGATCGGGGACCCCAGCGGCAAGAGTGCCGAACGAAATCTGCTGTCATCCGATCAGCTGACGCAGAATCTGGCGGGCATTGGGCAGCAGATGCGACAACTGCTCGATTTTGATGCGGCAACCAACGCAGCGGTACTGGTCGACAATAACGATTGGATGTCCCATTTTTCGTACATTGAATTCCTGCGCGATGTTGGCAAGAATTTTCCAGTCAACGTGATGCTGGCCAAAGATTCGGTCAAGAGCCGGCTGTCGAGTGAGGCCGGGCTGAGTTACACCGAATTCAGTTACATGTTGTTGCAGGCTTATGACTTTGTGCACCTGCATCGCGAGTATGGCTGCGAAATGCAGATTGGCGGCAGTGATCAATGGGGAAATGTGACCGCCGGAATCGATCTGGCCCGTCGGATGCACGGCGTTCAACTTTATGGATTGACCTGTCCGCTGCTGGCCAAATCGGATGGCAGCAAAATGGGTAAGACCGAATCGGGTGCTATCTGGTTGGCTGCCGATCGAACCAGTCCCTACGCCTTCTACCAATACTGGGTCAATGTCGATGACGCCGATGCCGGGACCTGTTTGAGATTTTTGACGGAGTTGGAACGGGAAGAAATTGAAGCTCTAGATCAATCAAGGGCCGAGGAACCGAATACCCGAGCCAGTCAGAAACGCCTGGCAGAGGAATTGACACGGCTGATTCACGGCGAAACGGGATTGGCCAAAGCGATGCGGGCCACGCAAATCTTCTTTGGAGCAGAAATCAACTCGCTGGCCGACCGCGATCTAGGCGAGATCTTTGCCGACGTACCGAATTGCCATCTCCCCCCGGCCGAACTGGACGGCGACGGGTTACCGGTAATCGACGCGTTTTTCAAATCGGGGCTGTGCAAGAGTAAAGGGGAAGCCCGTCGCGCCATTCAGGAAGGGGGAGCCTACGTCAACAACGTTCGAGTTGCAGAAGTCGATGCACAATTATCCCGCAGCGATCTTGCTAGCGAAACGATGATCGTATTACGTCGCGGCAAGAAAAACTACGCAATCCTTTGTTTTACGAATGCGGAATGCGGAATGCGGAGTGCGGAATAAAAAACGCCTGGCATCAAATCTTCATTCCCCATTCCCCATTCCCCATTCCGCCTTCCGCACTCCGCACTCCGCATTTCCCCCCGCATTCCGCATTCCGCATTTCCTGGAATGTCAAATTATTCGAATTGTAACGAAAATACTAATGGGGCCGAACTTGCGATGTCGATCTACTTTACCGAGTGTACTGAATATTCAGTTGCGCTCATTTCGTAAATGTAGTGTTTGAAGCCGAAATCTGCTGGCACGCGATAGCAGACAAAGCGTCGGGGGACATCAATGAAGAATTGCTTGAGCAGCATCGTCCTGGCATGGGCAATGTGTACATTTCTGCCATTTGCCGTCGCTCAAAATCCGCCAGCGGGCGGATTCCAGGGTGGATTCCCCGGAGGGCAGGTTTTCGAACCCCCGGCAATTCAGCCGGTTCAGGCCGACTTGACGGGCGCTTTGGCGTTACCGGGTCGGGTTTGGATCAGTGCCAATTACTCGGATCAGGGGCTGGGT
>JBGSXT010000659.1:0-4635 GCA_041751295.1 Mariniblastus sp. | reverse complement strand
CCGCGTGACCAGATAGTTGACCAAAACAATTGCCAACGCAGCAAAGGGGGACAGCGCAAACACAATCAACGATGCCTGCCACCCCAGGAACGCGCCGATCATCGCCATCAGTGTCACGTCGCCAAACCCCATCGCTTCCTGTCCAAGTGAATGGCTGGCGACGATCCGAACGGACCAGACCATCAGGCCCCCAAATCCCAATCCCAATAGTGCGCCAAACAGGCTGTCACAATGGTCGGCAGGCAGCATTGGCCAGACCAACGCGATGGCGATCATTCCAGCCGTACCGATCGCCAGATAGCGCCAACCGATTCGGCGGGTCTTGTTGCGCACTTTAAGTCGGTTTTTTTTCAGGAACCGAATGGTACTGGCAATGACCATGCGCAATGATTTCAGATTCAATCCCAGCAAAGGAAACTTCGGCAACAGCGCCAGAATCCAAATCGCAAAAATGGCGAGTCCAATTCCAAGTCCCGCCCACTCTCGGTGCCAGGCAGGCAGCGGTTGGGCATCGGCAAAATCGACGGAAACAACCTGCTGACCGGCCAGACCGAAGACAACTTCGGGCAATCGAAAGCCTGGCCACAACACCGCAATGAACAATGCGATCAACGTTCCCGGAACCGTGACACTGTCGGGTATGATTCTTTGATCCAGATCAATGAACGTGGCCACGAACAGAATCGCGATCAGGATCGAGTAGCCAACAAACCAAATCGTGATCCAAGTTGGCGGTGCCTCGACGCCGCCTGTCAGACCGTTGTTCCAAATCCAGAGATAAAACAATGGCAATCCAACAACCCAGGCCAGTTCAATCAGCAGCGGACGGATCCAAAATCGACGACCCGATTCAGTTGTATCCCCACGCCGCAGAAACCATCCAATAACGGGAATGCGAGCGGCAAGGGATCGTTGGGCCGTGTCTGTTGTCGATCGGGACCAGGGACTCAGCCCCTGTTTCCTGTCTCCCAAACTGTCAATGCACCAGTTAACGACCGGGCCGACGATCGCTCCAATGATGGCCAGTAGCAACAGCATTTTGGTGGGGACCGAGTAATCGTTGAACGGGACCAGACATTCGTATCCAGTTACATATCGACCGGATCCCACCAGTCTGCGATGCTGTCTGCAATCTCCTGTGGATTCAAATCCGACGTGTCGATCACGTAATCAGCACATTCGTTATAGACATCGATGCGCTCCGCCAACAACTTTTTGATTTCGCTAAAACCGTCAAGATCGGTCAATCCGGGCCGTTGCTGTTTCGTCCTCGGGTCCTGCGAAATTCGTTCCCATAGTATCTCTGGCGACGCAGTCAACAACACGACCCGGCCGGAGGACTTCATCGTTGTTCGATTGACGGCTACGGTCGGAGCACCGCCGCCAAGCGAGATCACTTGTTCATTTGCCTGCGCCAGCGCCTGGATCACAGTCGTTTACCATTGGCGAAATCCGGCCTCTCCTTCGGCCGCAAAAATTTCGGCAATCGTTTGGCCCGTCAGAATTTCAATCTGCTGATCCGAATCGACTGACTGCCAGCCAATCGTAGTTGCCAACAAAGGAGCAACTCGCGATTTGCCGCATCCTCGATAGCCAATCAAATATAGATTCATGGTTTGCGACGGTCAAAAAAGTTGTTTGATTGGACAGCACTAAAACGGTTACCGAATCTGGCAGCGTCGATCTAGTAGCGCGCCGCGCTGATCGCCCGTTTGACTTCATAGCGGATTGTTTCATCGTCGGGTTTCTGGCCGGTAAACAGTTCGAATTGATCGGCAGCCTGTCGCACAAACATGTCGACTCCTGTGATCGTTTGACAACCCGCTTCGCGGGCCTGTTTAATGAACAGCGTTCGTTCCGGATTGTAAACTGTATCGAACACCAGTGTGCTGCGGTCGTGCCAGTCCCGTTCATAGGGCGTGTGATCCATTTCGGGGAACATGCCAACAGGTGTGCAATTGATCAGTACGGTACAGCCATGGGTTTGACGGGCCGTCCAATCGATTCGCGTGCATTTCATCTCGTCGGCCAGCTGTTCGGCTTTTCGATCGTCACGGGCCGTGATCACTACTTCCGCACCGTGCTGTTTCAATCCGAAGACGATGGCCCGCGCGACGCCGCCGGCTCCCAGCAGACAAACCCGAATTCCTTTCAGTGGTTTTTCCACTTCCAGAATTGCGTCAGGGTCAAACGGGTAGTCTTCCAACAAACACTGGATGGCTGCATCGCTATCGGTATTGAAGCCCTTCGCAGTTCCATCCCGGAATACTACTGTATTGGCCGCCCGAATGGCCGCCACGCTGTCATCCAGGGCGTTGATGCATTTCAGGATCGTCTCTTTATGCGGCAACGTTACGCTCAGTCCACGAATCCCCATTTCCGGACAGCTCCTGACGAACTCGTTCAGATACGCAGCGGGAACGCGAAATGGCAAGTACAACATGTCCAATTTGGCTTTGCGCAGGCAGGCGTTATGAATTTGGGGGCTGAAGCTGTGTTCGACAGGATCGGCAATCACGCCGAGAATTTTCGTGCTGGGCGTGATTTCGTCATAGCGGTAGATTTCCTGCATCTGCTGGAACGTGAGTTGGCCGGGTGCCATTTCCCGATCCGCATGAAATGCTGCATAGGTCATCGGCGCGCCGAATCGCCCACACAGGATTCGCGATGTGACACCCATCTCGCCCATGCAAAAGGCCACTGTCGGCACGCTTGAATCGCGGCACAATCGCAGGACCCGAATGTTATCGATCGGATTGTTGGCGGTCGTAGCAATTTTGATGATGTCCGGATCGAATTGCTGCAACTTCCGCTGGATGCTGACCAAGTTGTTCGGCGTTTCATCAAAGTTGTGGTAACTGATGATGCGCCGGGTTTTTCCATATCTTGGCACTTTGTCGGCGATATCCCATTCCAGATCGACGTAATCCACTCCGCTGGCGATCGCTGTCCGGATCACGGTCAGGCGTTCGTCTTCGCTGCGCATCCACTTGCCACCGTCTTTGGGGCGTCGAACAGTGGCAATCACCGGGCACGGTTTGCCATCCAGCAGCCGGGAGACATTCACGGCCCGACGGATGTAATCCAGTCGCAGCTCAACGAGTTCAGCACCCAATTGGGCGAGCTGTTTGTATTCCGCGATCATCATCTGATGGCGACCACGACCAATACTGACGCAAATCATGCAGTGTTCATTCCGGGCGGTTGGATGCGGTAGGAGTAACCTGAATTATAAATCCATTTACCTCGCCGGGCAGAAACATCGGGATCGGCAATAACACCATCAAATCCGTTTGAATCGTTTGTCCAGGTCTTCCCGTGAAAAGAGCAGGGCAGTGGGACGCCCGTGGGGGCAATGATGCGAGTCCTGACAGTAATTCCGATACTCCAGCAGTTCTCCGATCTCTTCGGGAGTCAGTCGATCCCCCGCCTTGACGGCCGCCTTGCAGGAAATCATATGCAGCAGTGCATCCACCAAATCGCGCTGATCCACCTTTCGCCCGTCGTCCATCAACAGATCGACAATGCTCCTGAGCATCTCGGCCGGATTCTGATTGGCCAGCATCGCCGGGTAAGCCGAAACCAGCACCGTGTCTCCACCAAATGGCTCCACCTCAATACCCAATTGCTGCAACAATTCCGCCTGCTCCAAAACCGTCGCCGCATCGGCCGGTGGCAGTGTGACCGGTTCCGGGACCAGCAGCTTTTGCGATTCGAGTTTTTTGCCCAGGACTTTTTCCCGCAGCTGTTCGTAAATGATCCGCTCATGCAATGCATGCTGATCGATCACGACCATTCCTTCTTCCGTTTCGGAAATCAGGTAGGTGTTGTGAACCTGCAGTGCCATCGGTCTGGTTCGACGATCAGCCGGCTGGGCCGGGCTGCGATCACGGTTGTCGGCACCGACCGGGCTGTTTGCATCAGAACGGGGCACCGCCGAATACCCGGAATTGGGAAACGGCTGGAACTCGGGGATGGTTCCTGGACGGCCAGACTGGAAGTGGGGCGAGACCATAGATGGCGCTGATGGCTGCGTCCAGTCCCGCGCCGGAGGCGAATTTGGAAATACTAGTCGTTCCTGCGATTGCGGATCGGGAGTATGCAATCGATACGGGCTGTCATGGCCAGATGACGGCCGCGAAACGTCCGGTCCACGCCATTCCTGAGACTGGTTGAGACGTTCAAGCGGATTCAATCCTGCTTTTGCCGTCAGATCGGTCGACAGAAATTTGTTGCGAATCGATCCCAACAGCTGGCTGTACAATTTGCCGCCGTCCTGAAATCGAACTTCCAGCTTCGCTGGATGCACATTGACATCGACCAATTGGGGGGGCATCTGCAGTTTCAGAAAAACGATTGGGTACCGGCCCGTCATCAGCAGCCCGCGATAGGACTCGCTGAGCGCATGCTGCAGCGAACGGTCACGAATGTAACGGCCGTTGAGAAACAGGTATTGCAGACGATTGTTGGCCCGATTGACGGAGGGATCGACAACATATCCCGACAGTCGAATACCGTCCGCTGTATTTTCAATCGGAATCAGTGCCGTTGAAATCTCTGGCCCAAAAAAGTCCGAAATCCTTTGCGACCAATCATCGACCGGTGGCAGATCGTAATGGACTTGTCCATTGTGAA
>JBGSXT010000658.1:0-3258 GCA_041751295.1 Mariniblastus sp. | reverse complement strand
GGTCCGCCTCGATCGCAGCCTGGTTGATCGCAATCGTTTGCTCGTAGTCTCCAGTCAGTACATAGATATGGGACGGCATATGGACCAAGTGCCCTGCGCCCGGCATGGAATGACGAAGTCGATTGGCGGCCGCCAACGCTTTTTCAGGCGTCGGCGACATTTCCATCGTGTGAATGTAAAAGTGGCAGAGAGCCGGGTGATTTGACCACTTGCCGAGGCCGATCTCCAGCGTCCGCACGATTTCTTCGGTGTGTTTTGCCAGTTGTCCGTCTTTGGACCAGTGCCCCCACGGCTGCAGGTTCAGAAGTGATTCCGCGAACAGCGCACATACCATCGGATCGTCCGGGTATTTTGCATGAACCGTCCGCAGAGCGTCGGCATACGCCGTATTGAGAGGCAGCCGCTGGTCCACCGGTGGAATCGGCGTCGCATGTCGCTGAGTCAATGCGTTGATGAGTTCATTTTCCAGATCACTGGCCTTGTTGGAATGCAACTTGGCAAGTTGCAGCGCGAATTCGGCCTTGGCCATATGCTCCGCGTCAATCTCCATGTTGTTCATGTTGGGACCCATGGCATAGGCCATTCCCCACAACGCCATCGGCATCGCCGAATCGGACTGCAATGCTTTTTCGAAACAGCGGACTGCTTCGCCATGGTTAAAGGCGTAACACATGGCGAGGCCACGATCGAACCATCGCTGTGCGACCGGTGATTCAGTGGTTACTTTCTGATGGAATCCTCCAAGGTCGTAGTATTCGTCCGCTTCGTTTTGATTGTCAGGTGGAGCGGACTGAGCTTTTTTCGGAGCGGCCTCAATCGGCGCGTTTTCCTGGGAGTTTGATTCAACCGTAACGAATAACGTCGACCAAATAATAATTCCAACTGCCGTCATGTTGTTTAAACCTGGCATGATGACCTCCGTCCAAGCGACTACAGAATAGTTAACTGCCGATTTTAAACAATTTTCAAACAGAATTTCCAGCGGTAGTAAGCGAGATGCGGGTTGATTAGCCTATCGCAAAGTGATCAGACTCTTGGAAAACCAGAGAGCATCGGACCCCTTTGGGGATAGGCCTAACTGGACATTGCTTCTTTATGTGAGCCGCAAGGCGCTAGCTGCGGGTTTTGACACGTCAGTCGGCGGCTAGAGCCTTGCCGCTCACAATCACGGCAAACATGCCAATTGGCAGGAAAAAAAACGACAAAGGGGCGCTGTCCGATTAATACACGATCTTGAAAATCAGTGGTGGGAAACAGAGAACAGGGATTGCCAGTGAAGCGATGCCCAGTGCCCAGCGGAGGGGTCCCAGCTGCACAGTATCATCGGCTGTGGGAGGGTGGCTGGTGCCCATGATCAGCACTAACGCGACCATCACGATCAACACGTAATGCTGATGGTAGACCATGAATGCAATCGCCAGCACGATGGCCGCTTCGGCGATCCAGCGGGATGCCTTGCCGAACAGCGTATAGGTTATGTGTCCGCCATCGAGCTGCCCAACGGGCATCATGTTGAGTCCGGTGATCAACAGTCCCACCCACGCGGCGGCAAAAAAAGGATTGAGTTGATTGATCCAGACAATCGGGTCAGCGGACTGGTAGCCGTCGACTCCAATCGACTCGACCATCCACTGCATCAGCAGCGGCAACCGAAACCCAATTCCGCCGCGCGGCGGAATGGTCAAATCAAGCTGCTGCACGCCGATATAGGCCAACGGAATCGCCGCGACCAACCCGGCCAGGGGGCCGGCAATTCCGATATCAAAAATCTGTCTTCGATTGGCAAGCGTTCCCTGCATTCCTATCACTGCTCCCAGCGTCCCGATCGGATTGAACGGAAACGGCAGAAAAATGGGGACCGTTGCCGGAACCCGGTAGAACACCGTGGTAAAGAAATGCCCAAACTCATGTAGCAGCAGAATCAACAGCACGCTGGACATGTACCACAGACCCTGTTCCCAATTGGCCAGCAGCAACATCCGGCACTGCATCAGAAAAGCATCAAGTTCGAACGGCTGAAACGGAACGGTGGGCCGCCAATCCGAGATGCCCACCCAGAATGTCGATAGACAGGTAAGCAGAAACAGAATGATCGGCAGTTTGACTCTACGCCTCGGTCGCAGCAGTGGACGTGCGGCAGCGTGCCAAGTATCGTCATTGAGCGGATGTTGAGCGTCGATTGCATTGTTCGCACGGATGTCGTTCATGGGCAAAAGAATACACGAACGGCCAAATCACGACCACCACGCCGAACGATTTGCCTGCGACCGATTCGCTGAACTGTGCGGGGGCAACAGCAGGCACGGGATCGTGCAAACTCATTCACGAGCGCAACGAATTTACAATCTGACTCAGTTCTAGTTCTATTTGTGAATAAACGCGAGTTGGCCGATCAACATCCAGATAGTCATGAAACTGAGCACAAAAACGGAACTAAGCAGATCAATTGGCATGGATCCATTCCCCTTTTTAAACGGGTGAAGCAAGATCCCTCCATGAAACAACAATACGCACGATCGTCCAGACGTGTCTTCAATGTATCGGAATCGCAGAAAAGAAAAAGCAGAAACTTTTTTTGCGCGTTCAGTGTTTACGCAGTCGTAAAAGTCTTGTTGACAGCCGAATATCAACCGATCATCAACGGCTGCGCCACCGTTTCATTTTGAAGCGCGCGACCGTCAGAAACCATTCATCTTGACATTGTTGATATGTCACTCTTGTTATTTCGTCGGTGGCGTAAGTGGCAACGACAACAGCCAACCTAGTTGCTCCATCGCAGCATGATTCTCGACCATCAGCTGCGGATCACGTAGATCGTCCGGTGCCAGTTCATCCCGGTAGTGTTGATCAACCCACTGCAGCAACTGGCTGTAAAGTTCGTCGGTCAATCGAACTCCCTGGTGCATGCCCGTTTGCTGCTTGTCGTTCAGAACGACTCGCAATCGCAAACAGGCCGGTCCGCCGCCGTTGTTCATGCTTTGACGCAGATCGAGAAAACAGACCTCTTCAATCGGATTATTGGACTGCAGGATTTTTTCCGTGCATTGTTTTGCGGTTGGGATCGATTCGCATTCGGAAGGACATACCAGCACCATCACGCCGTCCGGGCGGGTCAATATCTGGCTATTGAACAGGTAACTTGAAACGGCATCGTGGATCGGCAACTCGGCGCTGGAGAAGGAAACAATCTGCAATTCATCTGCAAAACTGGCAGTGTACCGTGCTTTCAACATCTCCAGCGTTGCCGCCTGGTGATGA
>JBGSXT010000657.1:0-6116 GCA_041751295.1 Mariniblastus sp. | reverse complement strand
AAGAAAAAAATCGCCGAAGTGATTTGTACCGTATTCGCAGACCGCGCGATTGGAATGCTGACGATGTTTTCGTTTGCGACCATTGGATTCATGGTGCTGGGCATGAAGCTTGACGACGCCACGAATCCGGAAATGGTCGATGTCATTCGTTTTCTTTGCCGGCTTATTTCGACGGCCACCGTGATCGGCTGGCTGGTAGTGGCTGCCTTCCTGTTGTCGCCAAAAATTGAATCGACGGGAATTGTGATTTGGCTTGAAAGCCTGCCGAAAATTGGTGGCATTTTCGGTCAGCTTGCGGACGTTGTGCGGCTATATCGGCAGCAACTGGGGACGCTGGCGTGCTGTTTTGGCTTGAGTCTGCTGGTGAATCTGTGTCTGGTTGCGACTATTTACCTGATTGCGATTGGAATCGACGTTCAACATCCTTCCCTGCCGCAGCATTTTCTGATTGCGCCTATTTCGATGGCCGCCAATGCAGTTCCGCTGCCAATGGGGGGCATGGAGTTGATGCTGTCATATTTTTATGACGCCATGTCGACTGCGAATTCGGATTCGAAACACGGAATCGTGGTTGCTTTTGCTTTTCGGTTCATGCTACTGATACTCGCCGCGATTGGGGCCGTCGCCTGGTTCGCGAACCGCCGCCAAATTGCGAAAGTCGTCCAACTGCAGGAATCAGCCGATTGGAATCAGAATGATGCGCTGGCGTCCCATTCAAACTAGCCTTTCTCAAATGTCTGAAAGCTTCTAAATTGCCTGCAATTGGTGGCAGAGGGAGCCGGAGCGAGCATCTCGTAACTGAGATCAGACCCCTGACTGGTATTCGCCCGTAATCGTCGCTGCTGATTCTGGAATTCCGCCGCTCGCCCGGACCAGGTCAGGCTCATTTTTGGCAATGATGACGATCATGAAACATCAAGTCGAACTGTCGGTAATTGCGTCAAACTGCTGAAGGGCGTGAAAGGCTACATGATTTACTTCCCGCTCACATGAAAAACCAATCGGCAAAACGAAAAACATCTGGCAATCTGCTTCGCCTGTTGATCGCAACCGGTTTGCTGCTGGTTTTGGGAATTTTGTCGCTGCTGGTTGACACCGACATCACGCGAATGCGGCATTCCAGTTATATTTCCGGCGATGTCCGGCGGATGATTCAAATGAGTGAAATCTTTGGGCATGGTTTTGGAATTGCCATTGTCCTCTGTCTGCTATGGCTGCTAGCGCCGGACAAACGCCGTTTGATTCCACGATTGGCGAGCTGTGCGATTCTGCCTGGACTGCTTGCATTGGGTATCAAACTGATGGTCTTGCGACATCGTCCTGGTTTTTATTTTCCCAGGTTCACGGATCAAATCTCTGATACCTGGATTGGATTGGCGAACAGCACCAAGCTGAACCACGAATATGTCACGCAATCATTTCCGTCGGCGCATGCAGCGACCGCCATTGGGTTGGCTAGCGGATTATCCTGGTTGTATCCGAAGGGACGCATTGCTTTTTTTGTACTGGCGTCCATGGCGTCGTTTCAACGCGTGTTTGCCGGGGCCCATTGGACCAGCGACGTATTTTTCGGGGCGGCCGTTGGAGTCCTGGTGTGTGGCTGCATCATTCGCAATCAACGCATCAACAGGCTGTTTGCAATCTTGGAAGGTCAGCCGAACGAGCCGGGAAAGATCGCACATTCTGTTTCAAAAAAACGTGCGAAAAACAGGTTCGATTCGACCCGCAAGGCCGCCTGACAATCGACGCGATTGAATTATGCTGCCAGGTCGGTTACGATTGCGTCAACCGGCAAGGCGTATTCAATTCGGGAAAGACTCATGCGCCGTAATCCATTTTTTGCTTTTTTGCCACCGACCCCTTACAAAGGACTGGTTTCTGGCCATCGCAGTTTCGTGATGGGAATCGTAATCGGATTTTCAATCACCCTGTGCGTCTTTACTTCCACGGTATTATTGATCGCCAGTGCGATGGGCAGCGGTCATGCATTCCAATCGACAGGAACCGTCGATTCGGGAAAACCAATCGGAGAATATCGCCGCGATGTCAAAGCATTTATTCAGAATTCGAAAGAGAATGACGACCGCTCGATCAGGTTGGGTTCGATCGTCGACCTGTGTCTTTTGCATGATCAAATCGTAAACGATCCAAGGTTTCAAACGAATGGGCAACTTCAGGGTTTTCGCGCAATCGCAGCGGACCGGTTGAAGAAGTGTCGCAAGCAGTTCGAGCTGGAAATGGTACGTGCCGAACGAGCGGCGGCAAAACAGCATGAGACGGTACGCCCAGCATCGGAACGTGACCGTTCGCGCGACGACGGCCTGTTCCGGCAATCGTCAACGCAATCCGAACTTGACTTTGAAACGTACAACCGTTGGTTGATCGAAGACATGTATTCGATAACCCAGATCTCCGGCGGCCCAATTCTGGTTTGGAACCATGTCGGCGGCAACTATTCTGGTCCACTGTGTGACTATGGCCCGGATCTGGTCAGGCTAATCGAAACAACGATCGATCCTGATTCGTGGCGATCCAACGGTGGGGCAGGTGTGATTTACTATTACCAGCCACTGCGAATATTGGTGGTCAGCGCCTCAAGTCGTGTACACGACGATTTGACAGACATGCTGCAAACGTTTCGAACGAATAGCCGCTAAAATTCGAAAACGTTCTTCACAGATACATCGATTCCCGCTATTTAACGGATTTCCCCATCCGAATTCAATTGTTGATTCGGCCCCCTCCCGATGCGATAATAGGGTAGTCAGAATCCTACCCGAAAAAATCGAACAATCAAATGCTGTTCAAACAACCATTTCTGTACGCCATCGCGTTAATTGTTGCGGGCGCGCCGGCAATTTACGCGGATTTCTACCATTATTCGTTTTCCGGTTTTATTCCAGACGGTGCCAGTAACCACAGCCAGATTTCCGATGGCGAAATTTGGACGGCTCAATTTGTCATTGATTCAACAACTGCGGATACCAATCCGGACCCCCAGTTTGGCGCCTACGCAGGCGCGGTCGTCTCCGGAACACTGGAATTTTCCGGTGGTTATGAAACCTTGATCGATTTTGCCGGTGCGAATGCGTTTGCACTTAATGATGTCTCAACCGCGGATTCGGTTTCGGTTCGAGGCGCTTTTGGCACCTCGATTTTTGTTTTTCAGGCCAACCGCGAAGGGGATTCCGTCCTCGATTCCGATGCACTGCCAGGACCGGGAATCAGTTTTGATTCATTTCCAGCACAGACGGTGCTGGAGCATTTCGTATTCACGTTCGGCGACGGGAATGGAGATGTCGTATATTTCGGAAATATTGCAAACAACGTATCCTTTGCGGCAACCGCCATTCCCGAGCCGAGTTCGGGATGTATTCTCATGGCATCGTTATTGTCTGCCTGTCGTCGCAGCCGCAAATGAGTCGAAGCGACGAATCCCGCACCAGGAACGAAATTCTGTCGGCGATTGAGGTATTCGTACACGGGTTTGCGGAAACAAAAAGTCGAACCTTCCCCTACGAAGTGTCGCGTGTCGGATCACTATGGCGGATGCGGGATTCTGCACGAAGGAAAGTCGCTGACTATCGCAAAGAAGAGTGGATCGCGTTTGAAGTGGCTCCTGCGCAGGCCCACGATTTGGCCCGTCGCGGGACTCGGGGACGGTATTTCATTGGTGCGATTAATGCCGAAGGTGATTCGATTGACAAATTGACGTTTGAATACAAAGCGCTCGGTTACCGCCTGTTTGCCACCGAACCGTTTTTCGTGCATTCCCTGAAACGCATTCCGCGTCTGAACGCGGAAGTTCAAATCAATCTGATGCGGACCGTGGAACAGGCCAGACTGTTTGCCAAAGCGACCCGGCAACGACCGGTGCCGGCCGAAAAATTTAATGATCCATTCTTTCGACAATATCTTGCCACCATCGAAGAAGTTTTAGTCGGTTGGGTTCGCAGCGTGGAAACTCCACAGGGGTGCTGGTGTTCCAACATGTTTGTTCAACCCGCATGGCGCCGTCGCAGAATCGGCAAGGCGATGTTGGCACGAATGCTGCGCGACGACCGAAAACGTGGCGCCACGCAAAACGTCTTGCTGTCATCACGCACCGGAGCCCTGCTCTACCCGACCGTCGGTTACGAAAAAATCGGCTCACTTTCAATCTTCGTTCCCAACAAGAAACAGGTAAAGGACTCAGTCAGCTGGTTCAGTCAGGCGGGCTCGTCTGACAGGCTGCGGAATATCTAGACCAATTATGTGAAACGTACGGCCCTATGTTACGCGACGATCGCATCTAAATAACAAAAAATCATTGGCGTGGGATTTGCCAAAGTGAAGACTAGATTCGAAAGATTTGAGTGAACAAGGATTTTTTTGACGGAGTTGTTTGATGCTTAAGCAGTCAGTCAATTTTGCCGAGGTTTTTGAAGTCGTTGATGATTATCGGTTCGCCAGCATTGGTCGATCGAAAGCATGCTTCTTGGTTCAAACTTGGGGGATGCGAATTCAATCAATTCCAAATCAGTTGTTTGGACTACCGGATTGTCAAAATGACTTGCAGCCATAGGAATTTGACAGCAGAATGTCGGATTGCCGTCATGTTGACAAGAATACCTTTTTAATGGAAAGTTGGACATGTTTGATTTCGGAAAGACATTGATCTACTTCGTGACGGTCATCTGCGTTTTCTCAATGGTTTGCCAAGCGCAAGACCCGACCAAGCCAACCGGTTCGGCAACTCACACCCCAGTACAAGTGAAGGGCATTGGACTCGAGCCAAATTCATGGAACGAAACAAAACTCGCTGGCCTGGCTCGGCACAAAATCAAAGTAAGTGGCAAGGAGGGCGGTGATTCGGTTTTTGAGGGCGTTTTGGTCGTTGACCTGTTGAAAGGGTCTGGGCTAACGTTTGGCCAAAATCTCAGGGGGGAGCGAATGGCGGATTACTTAATCGCCGAAGCAGCCGATGGGTATCGCGTGGTCTTTGCGTTAGCCGAATTGGACGCTCAGTTTAGCGATCGAGTCGTACTCCTTGCCGATTATTGCGATGGAAAACCTCTAGATGAACGGGACGGCCCATTTCGAATAATCGTTTCGGACGAGAAACGACATGCTCGTTGGGTCCGTAACGTAGTTGCTTTAAAGATTGAGTCGGCCCCAAAGGCCAAATGAAAACAAGGGGAACATTCTTCTTAAAAAAACCTGAATACCCGACATCTCCCCTTAAAAAATAGGGGAAAAAGGGAACACTCTACTTAAAAAAACCTGAATGCCCGACATTTTCCGATTGTCCCAATTGTTAGCCTTATCTCGATCGGCGCATGACGAGGTCCGAAGTCATCGCCAGGCATGCTCCGACTAGCGATCCAAATTTCGCTGTCATCCATGTTAATGTTAGGGTGGCAAGTACCGATTCGAGAAATGATTGGCTTCGACGGTCACACCCACAGCCATTCGTGATCACTTTGTTCAAACCAGGGACGTTTGGGTATCAGGCAGGCGGCAATTGCCGCGCACTCATGTGGTTGACGAACCCGACCGAATCCGTAGCACCGTGGCATGAAGACAGTCCAGGAAAATTCTCAAATTCCGCGACTCGCAATTGCACAATTGAGTTTGGTTTAGCACTTTGCGGAAATACAAGATGAACGCAGCTTGCCTTACAACTACACGGTAGCGACTTTGACACAATGGATGGGGGGAAGCGAATCAAACAGGCACTCCCATTCCTCGCCACCGTCACGGCCAAGCCAGAGTTGACCCGTCGTGGTGCCGAAATAGAGTGCCGGCGACTTGAGCTCGTCGATCGTCATTGCGTCCCGTAAAATGGTGAAATAGCTGTCTTTTTTTGGTAGTCCGCTGGTCAGACGTTTCCAGGATTTGCCCCCGTTGGCACTTCGCCAGACGGCTGGTCGGGCTTCGGGGCAGGTTCGCGTCGACGGTTCCAGCGGAACGACGTAGACGACGTCCGGATCTTGGGGATGAACCACAATCGGGAACCCGAAATCGGTTGGCAGTCCTTCCGCGATCGATTGCCAAGTATGTCCGGAATCGTCGCTGCGGAGCACGCCGATTCCGGGCCGATCTTCCCAGCCGCCATGATTCTGCATATACAATCG
>JBGSXT010000656.1:0-2603 GCA_041751295.1 Mariniblastus sp. | reverse complement strand
GGAACAGGGAAATCCGTTGTTCCTCGATAATAAATGTCTCGAATTTGACTTCTTCGATTTCCTCGGTCTCCATCTCGACCCCTTGGTCGGTGGCAAGTTTTCTTCCTCGTTCGAGTGCTTTGTCGACCGTTTCCGATTCTTCGTCAGTATCGATAATCAGGACAAAAGCAGGTGTCTTGAGTCGCGGTGCGACCATCGCAAAACAGATTTCGCCAGCCGGCAGCGACTGAATCTCTTCCAGCGACAGTCCCACCGAATCTTCGACCTCGGAATAGGCCTCTTGAACGGATTTGAACAATTCCTGGGCAAGAGGAGCGATTCGCTCGTCTGCCATCATTTGGCCGCCATTGGATTCCTTCAACTTTTCAACAAACTCGCGAACATTGTGCAATTGAAGGTATGCGACCGTCGTTTCCGGTAGCAAAGCATCCGAAGATGGCCGCTCAGCAGCTTGGGCATAGATCAGGGTCGGCAACAATGGCAGCACGATTGCTAACGCTTTCAGAGTCAATTTGAGGGCAAAAATCTTGTGATTCATTAACAATTCCGATCATCCATTCCGCATAAAGCGGCAAAGTAAAAAAGTGATTTTTCCTGCCAATTTCAGGCCTTTGTAACGCCAGCTGGCGGTTTCAATGCCATTTAAACAACCTGCTCGTGGTTGCCATTGTTTCGAGTAATCAGGTTATTTGAGCCAAATTTTCCAACAAACTGCATTACTGGGCGACGAGCGGGTTGATTCCGGCAAATAATCAGGCCGATAAAGAAACTGGCACGCATTCGACGGGTTTAATTTGACTGACGATTGCAATTAATACAAGTTCAACTATTGTCCAATCTGCACACTGGAACGTTTTAGCCGGGTGGGTTCCAAACACCGGATTTTTTTCCGGACGGATTAGGATAAATTCGCTAGAATGTTGCCAGAGTCCAATCCGTGTAACACGCGAATGCAACGGGAATTAAACGATGAACGCCAAATCAAATTTCAAATTTTGCTGCGTAGTTGGATTGCTGTTTCTGTTCATCAATGTCGCCGTGGTTTCGGGCCAATTTGACGGCGGCGGAATCCCGGGAGGGGGTGGGATTCCCGGAGGTGGAGGTGGAACTGGCGGTTTGGAGGGGGATATTATTGATGCCGTTAACCAGGGTGGTGATGGCGGCGTCGATGACGGTATGGGGATAGGTTTGCAGGACGATTTATTGGGTGAAGAAGAGATCGACATTCCCCCGATTCCTAACCAACGCGATCAAGTATTCGTCGGAGCTTCCGCAAGCTCAACGCCCGAGGGTCGAGCCGAGTTTCGTTTTGTCGGCACAATCAGCGAGGCTTTCGTTGGCGATGCTGCGGCCACGGGTCCAGCTGGCGGACAGGGCGGATTTGCCGGTGCCGGTGGGCTGGGCGCTGGCGGGCTGGGTGCGGGTGGACTGGGGGGCGGCATGAATGGGTTCCGCGTCCAACGACCTCAAGCGATCCGATCGCGAGTCGTGATGGGTTTCAGTTCGCGTCCGCTGACGTCGAATTTTGTTTCGACCCGTTTTAACCAGCGAATTTCCAATTTGCCGGTCACCAGGGATTTTGCCGATGCCGTGCGCGTGACCATGCAAGGCCGGACTGCCATCATTTCTGGTACGGCGTTGAGTTCGCAACAGATCGACCGTGTTACCCGACAGTTGCGATTGGAACCTGGCGTCTCGAAAATCGTCAATCAGGCGGAAGTCCGACAATAGGCATTTATTCCGCCTTGTCGAGTTCGTTACTATCCCTGAATTCTGGAACACTGAATTGCCCACGGATCACGCTCCGCAACGTTTTCGAATTGGTTGACATTCGAACACGCCGCATTTAGAGTATAGGCGCGGTTATTTGAAGTCAGTTTCAAGGGGTTGGCGGGCTGTCAATGAACGAAATTCTCAAATTAAATGTTACCGATTCATATTTTGAATCGTCTTTTGGCCAATTGAATCCGCTGCCGACTGATTCGGCTGGCAACGCTGAAACCTCGAGAGGCAACGGTCGGATTTCGATCGGGTTCCTAAGTCAAGACAATCCGATCGACACACAGGATCGATCAACAGATTTGTTGACACTACAGCAACGGACCGAGTTGGCTCAACCGTTGCCAGGTCTGTCTGCCAACGGTTTTCGATTGGAACTTTCACCTGTAGATATTGTTATTGGCTCCATAACCGGACCTGAAAATTACATAATTGAATGGGGATTGAACGAGGGAATCGGCAGGGGACCAGTTGACGGAGCTGGTTGTGGGGGATGTGGCGAGTGCCCGACTTGCAATGGAGGCGGGCCACGTGGTTCGATGCCCGACCCCAATGCAGCCACCTCGCTCATTAATCTGAATCAGGTGGTCTTTCTGGATTTTGATTCCGGTACAGATGGCAATATCGATTACACGGCGACGATGCGAGAGGCCGTTCAATCGCAGATGGAAACGATCTACGCACTTTTCGGCGTGTCTTTTGTCCAGGTAGCGCCATCGGAAGGCGATTTCTCGACGCTGGTCTTCAATGCTGGTTCCCAAGGTGGCCTGGCTGAAGATATTGATTTCCGGAACCTGAACAAGAACGATAACGCGAGGTTGAAT
>JBGSXT010000655.1:0-6081 GCA_041751295.1 Mariniblastus sp. | reverse complement strand
ATCGACCGCGTCAATTTCGTAGAAGCCGGTTGCACCAGTCCGAGTCCGGGCTTCCAGGAAATCAAAATTGAGGACTTCAATTTTTTGGTTGTTCAAATAGGCAGTCGCTTTGTTGCCGAGCGCCTCCAACAGATCAAGGTGGTCAAAGTCCTCGAAGACTGCTTCGTCAACGCCTCCGCCGCCATTAAACAAATGTTTCTCCGCATTAACGATTCGCAGCATTTGCATCGTTGATTGGAATTCAACGGCATTGGACATGGATCGCAAACGATCGTTGCCGCTGCCGCCCAGCAGATTTGACGAATCGTATCCGCCGAGTGTATCGACGGTCACTCGATCGAAGTTTCGAACCGTAACTTCAACGCCCATCGCATTTTTCAGGTTGACCGTCGAAGAAGTCGCCGCCACGAAATCATTGGCCGCTGTTCCTGTCAGGGTCGCCGAGTCAATGCCGCCGTTCACGGAATGAACATCCACATATTCGAATCCAGTCGTAACCAGCGTTTGGCTGGCAGATTGGAGTCGTGATTGATTGCCTGCGGCGTTGAAGTTGTCGAATCCGGTGGAATCATGAATTCGGGCGGTGTCCAATCCACCCGATGCCCAAACGGAGAGCTGCTCGAAACCGTGAGCCACATTCAGATAGGAGCCACTCTGCAATCGGGAATATTCCGTGCGATGGAAGAAGTTGTCAGCTGAGATTGAACCGTGCAAGTCGACCGCGTCAAAGCCAAAACTGGAATAGGCGTTGATTCGTTCGAAACCGCCACCCCAAATCTGGTAGGCCCCGGAATCCAGATGGAATCCATTGCCCGATAATTCGAAGCGATCGTTTCCAGCAGAATCAAACAGATGAGCATAGTCCTGGCCAGCCGATGCGATTATGGACGTGGCTTCAAAACCGGTCGCGTTTATTCGACTGGTATCGTTTCGCAGTACATTGCGACCATCGTCAGCGATAAAAAGATCATCGCCTGCCGATCCGGTCAGGCGAACTGTGTCGAAGCCATTGGACGCCCTTAACATCACACGAGAAAAGCCCGCGGCGGAGTTGGTGAATCCATTTCCCGCGACCGTTACCGAATTGTAATTTGCGGCGAATGAATCATTGCCAATCGAATCCCAGACAATCAGCTGTTCGGCGCTCGTTCCGCCATCGAGATTAATGGCTTCAAAACCGCGGGCGGTGAATTCAATTTGAGGCCCATAGACGTCGACACGCGCGACTTGCAAAATTGCTTTATCGACGTCGTTGCTGAAAGAAGCCGAGATTGCATCGGTGCCCGCACCTCCAATCACCAGAATCCTGTTCACCGCGCTATTGTTGATTTGGTAGGAGGAGCCGTTGATTTCAACGTCCAGAACCGCCCCGTGATGAAAACGAATCTCATCGTTGCCACTGGTCCCGTTGACAACCAGCAATCCATTTTCAACGGAAACCGGAGCGGTGGGGAGCGGGCCGTCGTAGCCTGACCCGTCCCCCAATATGGATTCGATCGCCCGGGCGAGATTGACGCGATGAAAGCTGCCGCCGGTGGCCTGATCGTAAATGATGTCGGCGGTTTCACGAAACCGATCATACAACAGGTTTTGATCAATATCGCCAACACCAGATTCCATAAATGCCGCCCGCAACAGCGCACTGGCACCGGCGACATAGGGCGCCGCCTGACTGGTTCCGGACGAACGCAAGTAACCGTCCTCCCGGTTGCCGGCAAATAGATGATCCGGGACGGGACTGAGGATATTTTCGCCAGGTGCCACCAAAACGCGTTCATTTCGCTGGCTGAAATCACTCAGGTTGCCGGCGGCATTGTGGCTGGCAACTGGAATCACAAACGGGCTGGCTGCCGGGTAACTGACACCGGCTGCGTTATAATTTGCGAACAGATTTCCGGCCGCGACAGAAATGAATATGCCGTCAGACTCCAGCTGCGTGAACTCATCTTCCAACTGGGCTGCATTGGGAATCGTGTTTGCGTTCCAGTTCGTGCCAAGTGAAAGATTTACAGTCGTGATCGGATTCCGGAACGACTCCCGGTTATCATGAATCCATTGCAATGCCTGCTCGACCCAGGCCAGTTGGCCATTGCCGTAGTCGTCGAAAACTCGTAGCGAAACCAGATCAGCGCCCGGTGCAACGCCCTGGAAATCATCACTTCGGCCGCCAATGATTCCGGCAACATGGGTACCATGCAACCCCACGGGCCCATCGTCGTAGGGATTGGCATCGTTTTCCGCAAAATCGTAGCCGCCAACGACTTTGTGCCCGAATCCAAAGCCTGCTCCGAACGCAACGTGGTCGAACGCGATCCCGGAATCAATCACGGCGATCGTTTGTCCGGTACCATCGAGATTGTATTGCTGGCGAATGGCTTCAAGGCTGTCATCGGCTGGTTGACCATCGGCAGATTGCGTAATGATCTGGATTTGTTGATCGATGTCGATGTTCGTCGCCTCAACTTGAAAGTCGGCCACGAAATCACTCAGTGCCTGGGCACTCATGACCCGTCGCGGTTCGAGAGTCTCGAATCTGGCGTAGCGATTCAGGTTGTCAGTCATTGGATCATTCGGTCGCCTTGGCAGGCGAATAAGTCAACGACAAAGCGCTGATCGGCAGCGGTTCGCGTTAACGTGGCAGCCATCTTTGGCATGTGGCCGCGCCGAGATCCATTTGGCGCGAGAAACAGCAGGTCAACGACCTGTTGCAGGATCAGCGAAATCGAATTCGATTTGACAGAAAGTTCCCGAGTCCAGCCTGGCCCAGGACGTTACTTTCCGAATCCTTAACAAGGTTACGTTTCGGCCAATCCGGATGTTTCATTTTTTTCATGAATCAATTTTTTGCTTGCAGCCGAAGGGCCGGATTTCAAAATAGTATGAATGTACCGGTCTTGCAGTCTGGGAAGTAACTGCCGGAGTTTCAGGGAATGCGAATCGACCGCAGTCGGTTCATGTTTTGACAATTATTCGGTCGAAAACGGGTGGTAGTTGTTCGCAACGATTCGAACGAGAACAACGAAGATTCTGCTCAAGCCTCAGAAATATCCGGGAACCAACATGAAGCCACTCTCTGGGATCAGTTATCTGTGCCTCGCCGCATTCTCCAATCCCGTGTGTGATCGGATAATCTATCGGACAATTCGTCGAAACAAAGTCTCCTCGATATTGGAAATTGGAGTTGGCGATGGCAGTCGGGCGGTAAACATGATCCGTGTCGCCAAAAAGTATTGTGGATCTGGAAGTGTTCGTTATACGGGCATCGATGGCTTTGAAGCCGATTTGAATTCAAAGGTTACATTGAAGGATTTCCATCAACGATTGAGCAGACTCGAAGTCAAATTGCAACTGGTGCCGGGTGATGTTGCGGCGGCAGTGCAACGAATTGCCAATTCCCATTTGCGTACCGATCTGCTTGTCATCTCAGCGGGCAACAACACGACCGCGCTCGACGATGTCTGGTTTTTTGTGCCTCGCATGCTGCACGCTGCATCGGTCGTTTTTTTACAGCCGCAGGGGAACGAACAGGGGCAGCTGGAAACGCTTGGACGATTGGAAATTGAACGCAGAGTCAAGCAAAAAACGGGGAATCAGTCTCGAGCGGCCTGATCCAGACCGCTTCGCGACCTGATCGGAATCTGTTAATCTTGCGACTTGATTGCCGACAGCAATCCCTACGGCGGTCGAGCTTTCGTTGACTTGCATTTCTTATTCAGGATTCCAGTGAAATACGCCGGTATTGGTGCGATCGCCGTTCATTTGCCCGAGAAAATCGAAGACAACGATTTGCTTCAGGCACAGAACCCGTCGTGGGATATGGAATTGATTGCGAAAAAGACCGGAATCAAATCCCGTCACGTTGCCGCACCGGACGAGTGCTCCTCGGATCTGGGTTATCTAGCGACCAGGAAACTTTTTGATACAAATGACATCGATCCGGCATCGATCGACTTTCTGCTGTTTTGCACTCAGACTCCGGATTACTCGCTGCCCACTACGGCTTGCCTGTTGCAGGACCGATTGGGATTGCGGACCAATGTCGGTGCTCTCGATTTCAACCTTGGCTGCAGCGGGTTTGTTTATGGGCTGGCTTTGGCGGACGGCTTGATTCGAACGGGCAGCGCCAAACGAATACTTCTGATTACCGCTGAGACCTATACGAAATTGATCCATCCGACCGATCGAAGCGTCCGCACGATTTTTGGTGATGCCGGTGCGGCGACGTTGATCGAACCGGTGACTCAGCCCTCCGTTTGGGGTTACAATTATGGTACTGATGGATCGGGTGCGGATACATTGATTGCGCATCGCGGTGGATTTCGAAACTCGGATCAGGCGATCGAGCCCCGTCATCGAAAGCGCTGGCCCAGCGATCTGTATATGGATGGGCCCAGTCTGATCAATTTCACCGTCGGCAAGATTCCCGAAACGGTGGCTGCGATTCTGGAATCGGCCAGCATGACCGTCGGTCAAATCAAATACTACCTGTTTCACCAAGCCACCTTGAAGATGCTGGAACAATTGCGCAAATGCCTCAACGTCGACGATGAACAATTGCCCATCCGCATTGAAAACATCGGAAATACCGTGAGTTGCACCTTGCCGATTCTGATTCAGCAGATGCGCGAAAGCGGCGAACTGAAGCGGGCGGAAAAAAACGTGATGATCGGATTTGGCGTCGGCTGGTCCTGGGCAGGCTGTGTTTGGCAGGACGTTTTGAGCCCCAATCTTTAACCGCGCGCCATGGCCGCATTGCTCGATCAAGACATTCCCGCATTCGAGTGGCTTAAGATTGATTCGCGGCGTTATCGCAGGAATTGCCGAGTATCGTCAACTGCCAAATCTGTGATTTCCGTTGGTTGCCAATATTCATACAGCCATGGATGTACCCACGGATTTTCTGATGAATAGAGTGCCGAGGCGGCGCTAATTCCGAGCAGTGTCAAACAGACCAATCTTCCTGTCCGCGTGCGGCCCAGCCAATCGACGGTCGGTGACATGCAGACCAGCCAAAGTGGTGCCAGCCAAAAGGCCCAGCGAAAAGCGCTGGTCCGACCGCCGTAGTTGCGATCGTGTTCGGGTACCCAGAAAACATAAAAGCCGATCAGCACAACCGAGACCAGAATCGCCATTACCGCCAGCCAGCGAAGCCGCAACCCGCCCATAAAAATCATCGCGGCCATGCCTGCAGCGCTCAACAGCCAGATCGGCGATAACGAAAAAATTCCGTGGTGGCCAAACAGCGTATGGAACAGATAAACCGCCCAGTCCCCTTCGCCCCGGTCAATGATTGATTTTTTTGGATTGTCCGTCAGCCAGTAGCTGCCTGGATAATCGTACCAATTGTTCCAGGCGCGTAACTGGAACAGATTCGAGTCTGGATGCAGAGTAATCGTCAGTCGCTTTCCGTCGATATCGCTGACGATCCAGCGATTGGCAACGTCCTGACTCTTCCATGGCCATTGTGCCGGTTCGATCGAGGCAGCCGCGAAGCCCAATTCAGAAACAGTTTCGGCGAACGCATCGGGTAAACGGCCTGCATCCAGCTCGGACTGGAAGTTTCCTTCGAGCGCCAACAGCACAGGACCATCGCTCCGATGTGCGTAGGGCGTCCGCCAGTCGTCGTGTGCCTGATAATTCGTCCAGAAAAAACCAGCTCCTACGATCGCGGTAGCCGGCAGGAAGCCAACCAAAAATTGGACTGGTCCTTTGACCAGACAAATCAAACCGGCGATCAACAGAAACGACAGGGCCGGCAACTCGTTCGCGGCAGCGAATGCTGCGGTCAGACCGGTGATGGCAAACAGCGGCCAAGCCCGGCTGTTAAGATTCACGATGCGGACCAATCCATAAATCGCCGCCATCACACAAACCGCCGCCGGTAAATGGTTATTTAGCGTGATGGCAAACGTCGACAGATAGGTTCCAAAACCGGCTGTCGCGACAATGAAATAGCGAGTCCAATCACGAACCGCAACTGATTCCATGATTTTGCCCAGCAGCCACAGGTAAATCGCCCACGGAGCCAAATTGAAAATCAGCACCATCAATCGAGCAGTTTTGAGCGTTTGTTCTTTCAAA
>JBGSXT010000654.1:0-3471 GCA_041751295.1 Mariniblastus sp. | reverse complement strand
CCCCGATGTATCGCCCTTTCTCGATTGGTATCCAATGATTACGTTTCTGCGAATCGGTTTCGATTTGCCAATGGCGACCAGCATTCCCGATGGTTATGGACATAATTACGCGCCGGCCCACTATATCGACGGCTGGATTGCGGTTACCGACCCCACTGATATGACCGAAGAGAAGATCGAAGATTTGAAATCGCGTTTCCAACCAACTGAAGATTAGCTGGAATGCGCCATTTTCGAGGACAGCCTGTGAAAGCAATCGCAAATAGTTGGACGAATCGAATTCAAGGCTACTTCATCACGGGCTTTATCGCGGTCCTGCCAATTTTGCTGACAGTCTTTATCATGAAGTGGATCGCGCGGATTTTGAATCTGTACATCGGTCCCCCGCACGATGCTAGGCGGATTGCTGCAATCGATCGGTTACAAGTTTTCGCCGGCATCCAATCTGACACTCGCCTACATTATTGGCATCCTGCTGTTATTACTGACGATCCTGATTCTTGGAGTGTTGTTGGAATCAGGCGCTCGCAAATTCCTGCGGTCAATCGCCCAGCGGACGGTTTACCAATTGCCCCTGGTGCGGGCGATCTACCAAACGACCGACAAATATGTCAGTTTGATGCCGTCCGGAAGCGATGACAAACTGAAAGGGATGCGCGTCGCCTTTGTTCGATTTGGGAATGCGCAGTACGGTCCAGGTACTTTGGCGTTGATGCCAACCATGGATTTATTTTCGATTTCGGGCATGGATCACTGGATCGTGATTATTCCCACGGCGCCAATTCCGGTTGGAGGAGCGATGTTGTTCGTGCCCACGGATTCAATCTTTTCGACCGATATGAGCATGGACGGATTCGCCGGCAGCTTCGTTTCGCTAGGCGTTACCACGGCGCAATTTCAAGTCGGCGAGCCGATTGCACCGGTGTAAAGTGGCAGGCAATACAAGCACGATGCGCAAGCGAGTGAATGACTTGCGGCCAATCCACTTGTTGCTTAAGCGGCATGCTTGTGTATGGGACATTGTAAACAGAACGTGGCGCTATGCAGTCAGGCTTCGGCTGCCAAGGCTCCACTCTTGGCCGCGATGACGGTCGTGCGGAATAGCAGCCACAGACTGAACGTCATCACAATCAGCTCCGCCAACAACGACACAATCAGTGCCAGCAGACTGAGCATGTCGATGGCCGAAACCCAGCTGGCTGATTCGGTTGCCGTCGTTTGAACCACTTGTATACCCGCCTGCGGCGTGGTCAAAAAATAGAACAATAAGTGGGAGACTTCAATCAACATTACCTGTATCGAGAACAGGAACCCAACGATGCTGTTGAAGATCCCTGTCCAACAGGCCCGGATCAGCTTCACCAATGTTGTTTGATGGTCAGGATCCTCGATCCGATTGGCAAGCCGCGTGTAGCGGTAGGACAAAACGTTGCCAGAGCAAGGACCAACATGCCGGCCAGGGTCATGTACCCAACCAGCGCAGACCCGGCGCGTGGCGAAAATTTCGATTGGGTTAAAACGAACAGATAGATCAGAAGCACCAGCGGAATCGCGCCCACAATGACTTGCGACCCAAAGCCCAGCCAACCATAACGGGAAAAGGCTCGTGACAGTATTGAGACTGCTTTCGGCTCGGATACGACATGGTCCATGAAGAATGCGCTTAGCGATGATAGAAGTGAGCTCGAGAAATTGTTTGCAGACAGCAAATAATCGGGTGGTCAATCCGGCCAGTTATTACGTGACGTTTCCAGAATACCCGACAGTGGCCGTCAGGATATTTCTTTGAAAAAAGGTTACGGCGGAACAGGATTCTCGTCTAAAGACCCAGTGAGGCGCTGGAATCCGCCGCCTGGAGCGGCAACTGACCTGCATTACTGACGAAACAAAAATCGTGATCGACACAACGTGTTGATGGTCATCCGAAACGTAAGTGACGTCTGGCGTCAATTTCCTCGTGTAAACCACAGGTTTTGATTGGCCTGCGAAACAGGCAGATTAGCCAGTTGGTTTTTGATCAGGAATAAGAAATGTTGGAAAACATTGGTTTTTGAATATTTTTCTTTGCGTTCGGGGCAACTTTTAATAGGTTGCCAATCCTGGCTTACTGCAATGCACAGTCGAATTATGGGGAAACTACAACATGAGCAAACAAATGCTTGACCATTGTTTTTTGGGACAGTGCACCGGTCGACGCCCAATCAATATTCGCATTCGGATTTCAATGGCAGCTTTTTCGGTTTTGATTTGGACAACCGGTCTACACACTGATTCGCTATGATTTGTTGCGCTTGACACGGACCGCGGTCACGGTTTCGCTTGCGCCAGTTGATTTGACATCCTTTGGGGATTTCGTTCTTTCACCCAACTGAATCTGCACGCTGGCGGAGCTCGGCAGGATATCGATCGACGCTCCTGAGGCAAGCAGGTTTTCGATTTCCATGACTTCCAGAACCGTATCGAGCACTTCAGGATCCTGTTTGGCGAGTTCGTTGAGGGCCTGGCCGACAATTTGTGGACGGGCCGCACCGGCTTCGGCCATTTTCTGCGAGACATTGAATGCCGTTTCGCTTTTGATCAATCCCACCCGGTTGTCGCCGTCCTGCTTCATGGCGCTGGTGACCTGAACCAGTCGCTTGACAACTTTTTCAGTGATGTTTTTGACCATCAGAGCGTCGGTGAATTCGACCTTCCGGATATAAACACTGCCCAATTGATAGCCCCATTGTTCCGACAACGGCGAAACCGCCTGGCGGACGGTACGGCTGAGGCTGTGCCGGTCTTCAAGCATTTTTTCCATTTCCAGATTGCTGAGAGTCGAAATCGTCGAACTGGTGACGTTGGCCTGCAGCGAGCCATCCGGATTGGCGTTGATAAACAGGAAGGAGACCGGGTTTTTCACCTTCATCTCGTACCAGATTCCGACACCCATCGGTGTCCCTTCCTCTGAGTTCACCATCTGCCTCCGCAAATAGTGTTGGCGGAGCGCCGTATTGACCACGTACTTTTTGCCAAAAAAAGGAATCAGAATCGCTTTCGCACCATAGTGGAATATCGGGAATTGAAGACCGGGTGCGTCAATCGTCCCAATGACTTTTCCGAACAACGTGAACACCTGGGCTTCACATTCCTTCACACAGGTGTAAAGTCCAAGAAACCGGAACCATCCCAGCAGGAATGGAAGAAAGAGCAGGCCAGCGACGAAACCAGGAATGAAAGACATCAGGCAATCCCTCCTTTCCGCTCGGAATGGTTTGGACTCTGAACGATTCGTTCAGCCCGTCGATACAATGGAACTCGCAGGTTACGGAGATAGGATTTCAAACAGTCGGAACCCCCTTCTGCTTTGATGGTCGCCAGAGTTTTCGCAAGTTCCCGCAGCGGAGCGACTTCGGCCTGCGCGTTGTTGGACGCGATTTCCACGGCGCGGGCACTCATGGTAATTTGTTGCTCAGAGTCCGCGCGGGCGGT
>JBGSXT010000653.1:0-2125 GCA_041751295.1 Mariniblastus sp. | reverse complement strand
ATTGGCGCGGGCCATTCTCAGACAAATAACACAAGAGCTGCAATCGATTGCCCCACCGACGGCAGCGGACAGCGGTGCGGGTGGAAGCGCCACGGGCGCCGCCGCCGACGGAGGAACGGGTATGGGAGAATCGGGTACGGGTGGAACGGGTACGGCTGGAACGGGTACGGGAGGAGCAGGTACAGCGGGAACGGATGATACTGCGACCGGAGAGTCGTCAGGCGACGGTTCGTTGACCGCCGATTCCAGCGCGGACGCGGCGGCAGGGCAGACCTTGGATTCCAGTCTACAAACGGCGGTGGGACTGTACGGCGATTCGGTTTCCCTCCGCTTTGAAACGGCTATTGCCCGACCGTTGTCCTCTGGCACGATTGCGAATTCGACTGGCGCAGTCACCACAAACGCAGTCCCATCCGAAGCGCAAAGCGAATTGAGGACGGTTTCCTATTTCTTGAGTGCTTCGCCTCAAGGTGTTTCATCGTCCTTGACGGATCGATCCACCGCGGCTAGTTCGAACACCGCGATTCAGTCGACGGGCCAATCGGTATTGATGCGGTCGGAATTGGACTACCAGGCACATACCTATTTGCTGGAGAACGGTGGACAAACGCTGACGCAAGCCTCGTCGGTTCCATTCGCGTCGGAAGTGCAGGGTCTGCGGTTTCAATACTTTGACGGCGTCCAGTGGTTGGATCAGTGGGACTCCGTCGCCCAAGGCGGCTTGCCGCTCGCCGTGCAATGCACGATCGCTCTTTTGCCGTTGTCTAACAACTCCGCTACTCGGCCGGTGACAGGGTCGCCGTCATCGGCGACCGAGTTGAGTGACGCGACCTATTCAACCGTCGTACGCTTGCCCGTGGTGCCGATGAATTATGGTAATCAACAGCAATAAACCGATTTATCGGCGTCGATCGCGAACCGCCATGATCTTGGTGATCGTACTAGTGGTGGTGGCGCTGCTCGCCTTGTCCGCGTATACGTTTTCGGACCTGATGCTGGCTCATCATCGTGCGGCGATTACTCATCAGGACTTGGCTCAATCGCACTCGATCTTGCAGTCGGGCATCGCTGCGGTTCGAGCGCAACTTATGCAGCCGTCGCAAACCTTGCAACAATCGGGAGGTATTTTTGACAACCCAACTCTGTTTCAAAATCAGCCGGTCATGTTGGCCGAGATTGTCGAGCGACAGGGCTACTATTCCATTGTGACACCCAGATTTGATTCAACGGGTCATCCCGTCGGACTGCGAGCTGGTTTGCAGAACGAGTCGGCCAAATTGAATGTTAATTCGTTACTTCAGTCGTTTGCCGAAAACGTGCCAACGGCTGAAGAGGAAGCGGTCAAGTCCCTTGTCTCGGCGCTGGCACCCGGTCTCGCGCCAGGTGGGCCCGCCGACGGCGAGGACGAGGACGACCAAGAGGATCAAGATGGTGCTGGCGAGGACGACGACGGAATCAGTAATCCGACACCCAGAGATGCGTTGATGAAGCTGCCGGGCATGACTCTGGAAATAGCCGACTCGATTCTCGATTGGATCGATGAGGACGATATCCCGCGAGAATTTGGCGCCGAAATTGATTACTATTCAGCCCTCCAGTCCCCCTTGCGACCCAAGAATGGACCTCTCGATTCGCTGACTGAACTGCTGCTGATTCGCGGCGTGACGAACGAACATTTGTTCGGTCGGGATCGCAACCGCAACGGCCTTATCGACCTTGCGGAAACACAATCGCCGTTGACGATCGCTATCGATCCCACGTTGGGCTCGCTCGATCTTGGCTGGCGAGCCTACATGACCGTTCTCAGCCAAGATGCGGATGTGGATCCGAATGGCGAAGCCAAAATCTACCTCAATGGCAGCGAAGTCGAGCAACTATATAACGACCTGTCCGCCGTGGTCGATGTAGATGTTGCCACGTTTTTTGTGGCTTATCGTCAATATGGTCCGGCGGATGGTTCCGATCCATTGAACCCCCAGGGACCGGGTGGCGGACAAGGCGGCGGACAAGGCGGCGGTCAATTCGGCGGACAGGGCGGCGGACAGGGCGGCGGTTTTGGCGGCGGCATCCGAGTGCAGAATATCTCGGAGCTTTTTCGGGGGCAATTTAACGACCTTCTCGTCGG
>JBGSXT010000652.1:0-2142 GCA_041751295.1 Mariniblastus sp. | reverse complement strand
CAGCAAAGGCAACAACCTACGGAAGAATGGAACAACCCATTCGAAGTCGCAAACCAGGTGTAAATCTTCAATCACGACAAGAAGCGGCACCTTTACTCCTTCCACAAGCTCGTAGACAAAGGTCTCAGCCAGTAGAGGGATTTGATCCGGCGCTGATGTTTTTCCAAGCTGCGCCAGAGTGGCCGCGCCGAATCCAGGGATGTGTTCCCTGATGCTCGCAATCAAGTATTGAAAAAAAATATTAATTTCGCCGTCGGGAGCATCCACTTTGTACCAGGCCACGCTGCGGCCACAGTTTCTCGCGAAGTCGAGCGCCAAAGCGGTCTTGCCGGTTCCGGCTCGTCCGGTGATTATTGTGGAAGTGCAGGAAATTAGACTGCTTTGCAGAATCGTCGAGAGCCTCGGACGCGAAAGCCGAGGCAAAAGTGAAGGCTTAACTATCTTTTCGACGATGAGCTCTGTATGAGCGGCCCTGAGGTCATTTGAGGATTCAATTAAGAACATGATTTTTACTGGCAATTGCCCCGTTTTTCGGAGATTTTCAGGCTTCCCGTCTGCCACTTTCTTTGGATTGCAAGTGGGTTGAGGAATTCTTGAGGTTTTAAACAAAGGCCAAAACCCGAGCCAAAAACAAACGAACAGCCGCGGCAGATTAAACCGCCGCGGCCGTTTTCCCCGGACACACAACCAGTTAAGTTTGATAGTCCGGGTAAATGGATTCCTCGGCGCGATGTTGGGCCACCACCACCGGATCGGCTGAGAGATGGACAATGACTGTAGTCGTGCCTAATGCCGCGCTCGGTTTATTCCCCACACCTTATTCTCCAAATAAGGTCGAAATCAGTGTCACCATCGGTCCCACGAATTCGGCGCGCGTGACTTTACGCGTGGGCTCAAAGCGTGGCCCCGGGAACGCGGCAAATTGGCCGGGAGCTATTTCACGCACTTCCGCAGGAAATGCCGGCATCAGGCCTTTATCGATCGCAATCTGCACGTAACCACGCTGGGCACTCGGAATCTGCGCATTGTCCACAAGCGGCTGCCCACCTGACATCACTGTCGTACCCGCCAGCGCTTTCGCGTCGTTATCGAGCCGGAGGGCGCGGACCATTGCGACTGCCTGTTCCAGCCGAGTGACTTGCGCTGTGGCGCCAAACGTCGTCCCCGTGATGCCCATCACGCCTTCTTTGCGCAACGATTCGGCAAAGAGCGACGCGGGTGTACCCGAGGGCACGTCTGTGAAACTGGCGAGATTTGGGATGTACTGCGGGACGCGGGCTCCGAGCATCAAAGCGCGGCCCAACTCCATTCGCGTGAGCCAATCGGTCGGACGAAAAGCCCCGCCATCCGCTGACATGATTTGGTCGTAGACGAGACGGGCTACTTGCTTCCTGGTTGCAGTGTCGAGCCCGGCTAAACTGCCAAGCTGATTTGGATCGTAGAGATAATGCGTGACGTTGACTGTGTATGGCTGATCGGCAGCGACACCTAATCCCGCAATTCCAGCTGATACACGAATGGTATAGTCGCCATCGGCCGGGAGTTCGAGCTTCACACCTTCACGCGTTCCAAAGAGTCCGCCCAGATTGATACTGTCTGATGTGGCAATCGTTTCCGTACCACGCAGAACCACCAGCCTGAGGTCGTTCACGACGACGTTGGTGTTGTCGACCACTACTTCGCCTTCACCGATGCTGCCCCAGTTGAGCTCAACGAAAGTGAAGCGGCTATTTGACGGCACGGTCATGGCGTGATTCCGACTGTTTGACGGGGCAACTGTTCCGGACACGTCGGGAGCGTCTTCGCGTGACAGTTCAATGCCTTTTCCTGTGAAGCCAAAATTCCCGTAGACCTTGGTCGGGTTCATCGCCAGATCGACCGCCGCATGCACGTTAGCCAGACCGGCGCCCACTTCATACTCGTCGTAAGTCGCCAGCGGAGTTGATGTACGCGCGATGACGCTCTTCACATCGTCGGGAAGAAGGAAGGGATTAGCTTCGAGAATATTCGCTACGATTCCGGTCAGGTGCGGAGCAGCCATCGACGTTCCACTAATCTGTGTGTAATTCGGCAGAAACGCCGGCGGGATTTGCTCGTCTGCATCGCCGCCATTAGCTGTCGGATTGAAACGCGCTCGCGCCG
>JBGSXT010000651.1:0-2379 GCA_041751295.1 Mariniblastus sp. | reverse complement strand
CTCGCAATTGGGTATCGACGAACAGTGATCCTGTCGACTCCGTTGAATCGGAAAACAGAGCCGACATCAACAAATCGGCAACCAACCTGTCACCTGATTCATTGATGTGACACCCATTGATCGTGAATTGCGCGCCCGGCTGTTCGGCAAATCGAGTCAACGTTCCCTCAAACAGATCAACGAACTTCAATCCCCGCACCTCGGCCACTTCCCGGATTGCCTCCGTGTAGATCGCCAAGTTGGAATTTTCCTGGATGCCGTCGGGTTGGAACGCTTCTCGAGTCGGTTCGAAAGCGATGGGAGACACCAGAATGATTCGCGGCTGGCCCGACTCAGCCCCGAAATCTTTTTGCAATTGATCGATGTAGTTCAAGTAGTTAGCCTTGAACTGATCGATTCCGTCCGGCCCGGCAAACGATTCGTTGTAACCAAAAAAACAGAGCAACGTTTCCGGAGCGAAAACTTTCAGCGGGTCATCGATCTTGGTGTAGTCGTTGGGTCGCTGTTGGATTTCGACCGCATCCGCCGGAAATCCGAAATTGCGAAAAACGAGTTCCCGGTCGGCGAACATCGAATGCAATTGCGTTTCGAAGTGCCCATACAGATTCATTCGCTCGGCCAGCGAGTTGCCAACCAGAGCAATCTTTTCATTTTTGCCCAGCTCGATTTCATCCGACCGGGCATCGGAAAACGAAGTCTGCGCGCAACACGTTAATAATGCTAACAGTACCAAACTTGCCTGGCTTCGAACACACCTGGTCATAGACCGATTCCTCGAAATTCCAAATTGTCATACCTGCGGGAACAGGATGTTGTCCATTAAAACGAACAAATATTGTAAATGAAATATGTCATTATGGCGCAGTAGCGACGATTGAGTTCCAGACATCCGCCGTAGCGAAACCAACGGGATTTTGGCGGTAAAATATAGAATCCTGCTCAGGGACCCAAAAAATGTCAATCATCCGTTTCCCAGCCAGATTAAGCTTTAGTTAATACGCGCATTTTGTTCACTGCTCGACTTCATGGGATTCCAGAAAAATGTTCGCATGGCTGAAACCAATCGACGCGGTTCTCCGCGGTGATCTACAAAGGACTGATCCGTCGGCCACCGGCAAAATCGATTTTCCGCTGATACAAATTGTTGCCCTGTCCGTACCGTTGGCCGCATTGTATGGAGCTTCGATCGGGTCATTTGCAGTTGTCTCGGCAGGCGAGTCCAGCAACGGCTGGATGCAGTTGATCGCGTCCACGGTCAAGGCACCATTGTTGTTTTATCTGACGCTGCTGGTCACCTTTCCATCCCTGTATGTTTTCAACGCCTTGATGGGTTCGCGGTTGGATGTCCTGTCGGCGTTGAGGTTGTTGGTCGCATCGATCGCGGTCATGGTCGCCATCCTCGCCTCATTGGGTCCGATCATCGTCTTTTTTGCCTTCAGTACCCCTGGAGGAAATCAGGGCTATCGTTTCATTCTGTTGATGATCGTTGTGCTTTCGGCAGGCGCGGGAATATTGGGCTTGCATTATTTGTTGCGAATGCTCAGTCAGTTCACCGGCCCGTCCAGCGGTACGGCGGATGAAAATCCATTTGGGTTAAGGCCGGCTGAGTCGAAACCAATGTCGACCATGCAGCAGTCAACAGACGGGGGTTTGGTGGAACATTCAGAGTTGGAGATTGTCGAAGCCCAGGTAACGACAACCGGTACGGCGGCAATCGGTTCGCCTCGTCCCATGACCTCCGATCGAATCAACCCAGGATATGTGCCGGTGTCCAAATCACCGGCCAAGTCCATCTTCCGCGTTTGGGTTTTGGTGTTTGCTGTGGTAGGCGCTCAAATGAGTTGGGTTTTGAGACCATTTGTTGGATCGCCGGACAGGGAGTTCACCTGGTTTCGCGAACGAACCGGCAACTTTTTTCAATCGGTTTATCATCTCGTATGGCAATTATTGGGCGGCCAGTGAGGGGCCTGCAACGATTGCACTTTTTCAGCGCCGAAGAGGATTGCGCTGAGGAATCTGGAACTTCGTTCATGCTGAAATCGGTTCGTTGGTTGTCAAGGCTGGCCGACAACGTACTTCGCGGTCGTATCGACAGCGGCGATCGGGATCATCGTTTGCTAACAGTCGTTGGAATTATTGCGTTGATGATATGTTGCGGACTGGTTTATGGGAGCGTGATGGGAAGCTACGCCCGGTCCCTGGATTCGATCAGGCCCTGGCAGATGTTTTTTTCCGGTGTTAAAGTTCCACTGCTGCTGTCGGCTACTTTTTTGCTGAGTCTGCCCAGTTTCTATGTCGCCAATACGATGCTGGGTCTGCAGCAGGATTTTGGTTATGCGATCAGATCGCTGTTGGCAACGCAAGCCGCGTTGACAATCG
>JBGSXT010000650.1:0-2121 GCA_041751295.1 Mariniblastus sp. | reverse complement strand
GGATTGATGAGGAAGCCGAAGTAACGCAGTTGCGTGAGCAGTCGAATGGGGCCTTCCGGGCGGCTTCCTGTTTCTCGCTCGACCAGCTGCCGGATCGTTTCCGACAGCGGCTCCCGATGCGTGCCAACATGATCGGCACGCCGAAACCAGGCGATGTTGGGATAGAGTGCCGACCAAAACCAGTATTTTCGAAACAGATCGGGCACTTCTTCCAAATCGATGTAGAGCATGAAAATTCTGTAGCGGAATTCGTGCTGTGGATCGAACCGGCGATGCCAGACATCACCTTCGTAAATGCAACTCTGGCTGTTCATCGGGCAGCCTCAACAGAAATATTGAATCGTTCCGGTTCGCTGGGCGTGGCCGATTTGAGCTGCCGCACAACCGCGAGCGCACTGACAACGCCGTCCTCGTGAAATCCGTTTCGCCAGTAAGCGCCGCAGAATGACGAGCGATGATGGTCGATCAGCTCGTCATGCCGTTTCTGAGCGGCAGCGCGCTGCACCGTAAAGACTGGATGTTCGTAGACAAATCTGCCGAGTATTTTTGCGGGATCAATCGGGCCTTCGCCGTTAAGGGTCACGCAAAACGTATGCTTCGATTCGATGCTCTGAAGAATATTCATGTTGTACGTAACGACTGCTGGGGCCGATGCGTCCTCGGCAAGACGATAATTCCAGCTCGCCCACGCACGCCGGTTCCGCGGCAGTATCGTCGTATCGGTGTGCAGGACAGCCACATTTCGAGTGTAGGGAAATGCAGACAATACATCGCGTTCCGTTGGGGTTGCTTTTGGTCCTAATATCGCCAGCGATTGGTCGGCATGACAGGCGAACACTACGTGGTCAAACGACTCACATTCATTCTGGCCGAAATGTAGATCGACCCGATCGATTTTTCGCACGACACGGGAGACCCGCGTATTCAGGCGGATTCGATTCTCGAAACCGCGAGTCAGCTTTTCAACGTAAACTCGTGATCCACCACGAATCACGCGCCAGGTCGGACGATCCTTGATGTTCAACAGTCCATGGTTGTTGTAGAAATCGGCCACGAACCGGATCGGAAACCGTTCGAACTCGCCCGGTGGACACGACCAAATGGCAGCGCCCATCGGCAATAGATACATTCGGCGAAACTCGGATGAAAACCGGTTGAGTACCAGATACTCGTGGACCGTTTGCAATCCGTCGGTTTTTTCAGATAGCTGTTTGGCCAGTTTGTTGAACCTCAGAATGTCCCTGACCATGCGATGAAATGGAGGCCGCAACAGATTGATTCGCTGCGCAAACAGCGTGTTGATGGAGTGACCATTGTACTCGATTCCGGTCGTGACATCGCTGACGCTGAAGCTCATTTCCGACGGTTGCGAATCAATTCCCAGTTCGTTCAACAGTTCAATAAAATTCGGGTACGTCCAATCGTTGAACACGATAAAGCCTGTATCGATCGCGTACTCGAACCCATCCAACCGAACATCAACCGTGTGGGTATGCCCTCCCACATAGTCGTTGCACTCAAACAGACTGATCGAATGATCACGATGCAGATGGTAACCCGCGACCAGCCCTGAGATGCCTGAGCCGATGATGGCAACGTTCATATCCGATTGCTCTTCTGATCTGGACTGGTCGAATAGACATTTTCAGCCCAATCGGTTGAGCCCAAGAATTTCCGCTGGTCGGAATTCACCTGGCAGTCACAAAACATCGGATAGACCAACCTTTTAGCCGGAATGAGTTGATTTTGGGGACGGCACGGCACAGGTCCTATCGCACCGACCTGTTAACCATAAACGATGGCGGGCAAAAACAATGTATAGGCCATCGCATAATTGTTGAATGACCGGTAAACGCGAACCTGCGACCAGCCAATTCCATCCAATTGCCGTGTACAATCGCCGAAATACTTCCGCGCCTTTGATCCACGAACCATCTGGCAAACGACCATGAATTTCAGCCATTAGCTGTTCGTATCCCGGCTGTCCATCGGATTCATCAAATTCTTCCGCAGCGATATTTTTGAACCGGATCCGCTTTCGCCGGTCCATCCATCCCAGAAAGGCAATTTCCCGTTTGCAAAGCGGGCAGTCGCCGTCGAAATAGACCTCGATATCAAAGT